>JACZJI010000144.1 GCA_014860665.1 Bacteroidales bacterium
ATTCACAACAACTTAAATAATTTAAAATCATGGGACTTTGTTGTGCTCAATATTTCAAAGATACAAATAGAAAGCAATTCACAACATGAATATTTAACGTTGCATTTTTCAATGGGTTGTGCTCAATATTTCAAAGATACAAATCGAAAGCAATTCACAACCAAGCCTGCCGTTGGTGTTGTTGGTGTTGAGTTGTGCTCAATATTTCAAAGATACAAATCGAAAGCAATTCACAACGGAAAGAAAAGAGCGAAACGTTTCTTCGCTGTTGTGCTCAATATTCCAAAGATACAAATCGAAAGCAATTCACAACGATCAAATCGTAACTATCTTTATGAAATGTGTTGTGCTCAATATTCCAAAGATACAAATCGAAAGCAATTCACAACGCGCTTGCCTGGTTATTAAAAGTAGATTGAGTTGTGCTCAATATTCCAAAGATACAAATCGAAAGCAATTCACAACAGATTGTAAAGTCCAGGTATTCAATGGCTCGTTGTGCTCAATATTCCAAAGATACAAATCGAAAGCAATTCACAACGCCTATTTGCAATTTCAGCAATAATTAAACGTTGTGCTCAATATTCCAAAGATACAAATCGAAAGCAATTCACAACCCCTGTTTTCTGCGTTTGAAGATTGATGTTGTTGTGCTCAATATTCCAAAGATACAAATCGAAAGCAATTCACAACTAATTTCAGAAAATGTGATATTAAAATTCAGTTGTGCTCAATATTCCAAAGATACAAATCGAAAGCAATTCACAACGGGAATGGAAAGGTTAATTTATTTCTTACCGTTGTGCTCAATATTTCAAAGATACAAATCGAAAGCAATTCACAACAAACCACAATTTCATCGCATTGCCAGGAAAGTTGTGCTCAATATTTCAAAGATACAAATCGAAAGCAATTCACAACGGGACAATACATGGATAAAAAAGAGCTGTGGTTGTGCTCAATATTTCAAAGATACAAAATATCGTTTGGTAGGTCCTCAGCCTGAATGGAACCAAATCCCGTCTGCTTTAATTTTTTTTTGGGTTTGATAATCATCGTCCAGTGCACTGACGGCCCAAAGGTGTAACCACCATTCGAGCAGTTTACGGTTTTCAGGTCTTTGACCTTTCTCGGTACTGAAATAATCAATAACGACCAGTTTTCCACCCGGCTTCAGAAGTCGGAAAGCTTCTTTATATACATCTGCTTTTTCACTTGCATGGCATATGCTTTCAATAGCATAAACCAGATCGAAACTTCCGTCAGTGAAAGAAGTAGAAGTATAATCCTGCAAGGATAATCTCACCTGCCCTTCTAATCCGGCTTCACGGATATAATCCTTTCCCTGGCTGATCTGCAACTTGCTTAAAGTAATTCCTTTTGCCTGGCAGCGATAATTTTTTGCCAGGTATATGGCGGTTCCCCCAACCCCGCAGCCTGCATCCAAAACCCGAATATCTTTTTTCACAGGAATAAATCCGGCTATTTTTTCGTTGGTATTCTGAATGGCTTCATGAAGGCTTTTCGTGTCAGGGTGCCAAAGGCCCAGATGTAAACCCTTGCTTTTCTTCAATTGCCAACCAACCTTATAATGCAATAAGGTATGGTTATAGTAGGTAGCTATTTCTTTCGGTGAAAATATAAAAAAGGTTGTCTCTGCTCTTATATTACTTATCAGGCAATCTCAACCGTCCCGCAGTAAATACTGTTGGAAATAGCGTCTTCTGAATAATCCCCCAGCAAAACCTTTTGCTTTATAAAGAACATGTAGCAGGCTATCGTATGCCCTGGAGCTCCTAACCCCTTAATAGATATGGAAGCTACTCCTTCCTGGCGGCGTGCTACATCCATTTTGTAGTCCTTTGCCCAACTATTGAGGTCGCGTAAAATAAGAATTACTTTGTCGTTATCGTTCGCATGAGTTTGAATTTCAGTTACATCCCAAAAAAACTTAATCTCCCTGTTATCAATCAGTTTTACTACCGCTTTGGATGCTCCAGGTAAGGTGCCCTTACTTAACAAAACAAGTGCCGGGTCTATAGCGATATCCGGGTAATTGCCGGTGAGCGCATTTTTCATGTTATAAGACATGGCGGCATTGTAAGCCGATTTATTGGCGGTATAAGCACCATAGCCTACCCGCAAAATTTCTGTTAAAGGCTTCAGAAAATCATGCGTTTTTGTAAAACGCATGCGTTGGGCCATCTGTGCCGGGGTGTTGGGATGCTTAACGGTAAAGGGACGTGTCCGGATATAATATGTGTCTTTCCACCGGCAACCCACAACATTGCCTAATTTGCCAGTAAAGGGCCCCTGCATGCCGTTTCCTTTCATTCTTGCCATTTTATCGTGTTTTTGTTCTTGTTAATAAAGGTCTGGGTCCGTAGCAACGCCGTTCAAAATTCATACCACACTTTGAGCATAGTTTGACCTTCTTCTAATTATTGATGTTAAATACGAAGAAGGTCAGGCTCTGGTCAGGGGAAGATCAGAAGTCAATACGGCTTTGCAACGGAGTTGCCCCGGTTAGGGTGCTTTCATCTTTATTCATTTCGCTTCCTTCAAACAATTTTTTTTGAAAGATAATAAAATAGTTATCACATAAATAATGTTAAAAAAGAAAGGTTTTTAAGCCCTGTATCTTCCGTTTTGGGAGAGTGCATTATCCGCTTTTGTATTTTTGTACTCTAATGATGAAATAATATCTAGCGTCAAAATACAGTTTATTTTTACCATAAAAACTTAAATATAGAATTATGAGCGATCAGATTAAAACAAACTTTGACGAAAGAGCTGCGAATTGGGAAAAGCCACAACAGATAATAATGGCTAACGGAGTAGCAGCAACGATGATATGTGCATTAGAGCCAACTTCAGATATGAGTGTCATGGATTATGGATGCGGATCGGGCCTTGTTACTATGAGTTTCCAGCCTTTGGTGAGGCAGGTTGTGGGCGTTGATAGTTCCAGAGGAATGCTGGAAGTATTTCAGAATAAGGTAAGTAGACTGGGTTTTGAAAACGTGAGCAGTCAGTTGGCTGACCTGGAAGAAGAAGATAAGATAGAAGGTGAATTCGATCTGATAGTGAGCAGCATGGCTTTTCATCATGTAAGAAAATTACCGGAACTCTTAAAAAGGCTTTATGATCATATGGTTCCGGGCGGTAGTATCGGGATTGCTGACCTGGATAAGGAAGATGGTACTTTTCATAGTGACAATACCGGCGTCGCTCATTTTGGTTTTGACAGGAAAATGCTAAAAAAATTATTTGAAGAAGCCGGATTTCACGACATCAGGGATGTAACGTCTACAACCGTCGAAAGAGAAACCGAAGGAAAAGGTAAACGGCAATACACCATTTTCCTGATGACAGGGAAGAAATAGAAAAATTCGGAACAGGATAATTGCTCAATCCGCTTTTTGCATCCTGCCATTGTATGTGTACATATTATTTCACTGTTCCATTTTCATGGAAAAATCCCGGGCTCAAAAAAATATCCGTTATTACCCGAGCCGCTGGTTATTAAGGAGGTAATGAAAATTTCATACGATACCAGAGGGAATCTTGTAATCCGGGATGTTCAGTCAACTCCTGAATCTTCAAAGAATTTTATTATTCCGTTTCAAACATTTTTTATAAAAGAGACCGATAGTAGCCCTATTTTTGGCTGAAAAAATTCTTTCATTCCAAAATATGCGGTAAAGCTCTTAATAATGAAGATAACCCCCAAAATTATTAAATCGATACTCTGTGTGATTGTTTTGACAGGCATTTCGGTTTCTGCAGCCTACTCACAATCGCAGAATAAATATATCATCAGCGGGATTGTGAAAGATGCAAAGACGGGTGAAACATTGATCGGAGCGAGTATCGTGATCAAAGAGCTGCCGGGGACAGGTGTGACGACCAATACTTTTGGCTTTTATTCGATGAAACTTCCCGAAGGGACATATACTGTTTCCACCCAATATATTGGTTATGAATCCAAGGTGGAAAAAGTAGTTTTAAACCGGGATGTTAAACTGGATTTCAACCTCCATGAGAAAGCGAATGAACTTCAGGAAATCACGATTACAAATTCGCGGAAAAATGAAAATATTACCAGTGTCCAGATGGGTGCCCAGAATCTCAATGTAAAAGAAATCAATAATATCCCGGTAATTTTCGGGGAAAAGGATGTGTTGAAAACGTTGCAGCTGCTTCCGGGCATACAACCCGTAGGAGAGGGCAATAGCGGTTTCTATGTGCGGGGTGGGGCTTCGGACCAAAACCTGATCCTTCTTGACGGGGCCACCGTTTTTAATGCATCGCATCTTTTGGGTTTTTTTTCTGTGTTTAACTCAGATGCCATCAAAGATGTTACCATTTATAAGGGAGATGCCCCGGCACAATACGGGGGACGCATTTCATCGGTGGTGGATATAAGAATGAATGACGGTAATGACGAAAAAACGATCGTAAGCGGAGGCATTGGCCTGATTGACTCAAGACTTAATGTGGAAGGCCCGATTGTTAAAGACAGGGGCTCTTTTATTGTTTCTGTTCGCCGTACCTACGCAGATTTGTTTCTGAAACTTTCACATGACTCTATTACTAAAAATTCGAGACTTTATTTTTATGATTTAAATGCAAAGGCAAATTACCGGATTAATGACAACAACAGAATCTTTTTATCGGGCTATCTTGGAAAAGATGTTTTGGGGATCAGCAGCTTTGGCCTTAATTGGGGCAATGTAGCCGGCACATTCCGATGGAATCATCTTTTCAGCCAGCAATTATTCTCAAACACGTCGCTTATTTTCAGCAATTATAAAGATGAGATTGCCCTGGATCGTAACAACAGCCTTAACATCGTATCAAAAATTCAGAATTTTAGTTTACAACAGGATTTTCAATATTATATCAACCCGGGTAATACGTTGAAATTCGGATATAATTCCACCTACTATGAGATTATACCAGGAGCCCTGACTTCAGGAGACAGCACCTTTAACCTCACGAATAAGTATTGTTGGGAAAATGCTGTTTATGTTTCCAATGAACTCACGCTGTCTCATAAACTGAAAACCGAATACGGCCTCCGTTTCACTTCTTTCAGTATCATCGGGCCAGGCGCCTATTACACATACGACTCGCAGGGAAATACAATGGACACCACTGATTATGCTGCAGGAAAGTTTATAAAGACCTACTTTAACCTGCAGCCAAGGGTTGAGTTTACTTACCTGCTTTCCGGTACAAGTTCTGTTAAAGCGTCTTATGACAGGAATATACAAAACCTGCACCTCATTTCCAATTCGACCACCAGTAACCCCACAAGCTTGTGGCTTCCCAGCAGCAATAATGTGAAACCGGAAATTGCAGACCAGGTTTCATTGGGGTATTACAGGAATTTTAAGCGCAATAAGTATGAATTTTCGGCAGAAATTTATTATAAAAAGATACAAAATCAAATAGATTACAGAAATGGCGCCCAGCTGAATTTCAATGAGAACGTAGAATCACAGTTGCTTTACGGAATAGGAAGGGCTTATGGTATTGAGCTTTATGCGAAAAAGAATGTCGGGAAATTTACGGGATGGCTGAGTTATACACTATCAAGAGCCGAGCAGAGATTTGCCCTGATTAATGACGGCCATTATTATCCGTCAACGCAGGATCGTACCCATGATATTTCCATCGTCGGCATTTATAAGGTTTCCCCAAAGTGGACCTTGTCTGCTACCTGGGTTTATTACACCGGGAATGCAGTTACATTTCCCAGCGGAAAATACAGTTTGGATGGAACGGTAGTGAATTATTACACCGAGCGAAACGGTTACCGGATGCCTCCGTACCATCGGCTGGATCTTTCGGCAACCTGGATAAGAAAAAAGACTGCCACCAGGGAATCCAGCTGGACTTTTTCAATTTATAATGCGTACGATAGAGCCAATGCTTATACAATAACATTCCAGCCCGACCCGAACAATCCCCAACGTACCGAAGCCATTCAGACTACCTTATTTAAAATTGTTCCTTCCATTACTTATAATTTTAAACTGTAAATCTATGAAAGCAAAAAGTAGATTTAATGCCCATATAATTTTGATAGTCGCGACTTTGACATTTGTTACAGGATTGTGGTCGTGCCAGAAGGTGATTCAGGTAAATCTCAATTCAGCGGCACCCCAACTTGTAATTGATGCCAGTATCTCGGATCAGCCCGGTCCTGATACGGTGACGCTTTCCCAGACTGTAAATTTTAATCAGGATAATATTTTTCCTCCAGTTACCGGAGCTACCGTTGTTATCAGTGATAATTTCGGAAATATTGACACGTTAAAGGAAGTGGATCCCGGTAAATATCTTGTTTCTAAAATGCGCGGAATTCCCGGCAGAACCTATTTCCTGAATGTAAACGTCAACGGAGCACTTTATTCTGCTACTTCAACCATGCCTTTCCCGGTACCTATTGATTCGATAGCCGTTGAAAAAATATCCGGGCAATTGATCTCCAATAAACTGCGTCTTTTGATCAGTTTTCATGATCCCAAAGGAATTGAAAATTATTACCGAATTCTTGAGAAAATTTTAAATACTCAGCCCATCGATGGAGTAATTCAGCTGCCAACTCTGGGAAACATCCTCACCGACCGGCTGTTGGACGGAACAGAAATAAATTATTCTGCGATATCGAATCAGCCAAAACTGGTTGTAGGAGATACCGTACTTGTATCGCTCCAAAGTGTTGACAAAAACATGTATAACTATTTCAGAACAGTTCAGCAGAACGGCAGTATGTCAACCACACTGTCCAATCCTGTCACCAACCTTACGAACGGAGCCCTGGGGTATTTTAGTGCCTATTCAGTGAGAACCGAAACAGTTGTCATCCCTGATTTTTAAAGAGGCGAAATCAGTGATACAAGATACATTCGAACGCTGTATTCAAAAACCAGGCTAGCTTTCCGCATTCCCTGCAATAAACAGGGCAGCAGCGCCAAGACCGAGGTCTTTCAGCAGCATCATCATTGAAAGTTGTGCCCCATTGCCACCGTGCATCATTCCTGGTAAATGAATGGTCAAGATAAAGATCAGCATCAAGATGGAGAGGAGGATCATAGATAACCTGACCTTTACATTGATGAAAAGGCTGATGGCTGCTAGTATAAGTCCCAATCCAACCAGATAAATAAAGAACGCGTGAAAAGGTAAAAATGCAGGAACCATCCCCGCCATTTTACTTCCGTATATGAAATGATTGATTCCAAACACCAAAAACGGCACACCAAACAGGATGCGGCCGATTTGCGATAATACTTTGTTTTTCATAAAACCCTCCGTTTATTTAAGTATTTGAGTAACGAAAAAACAATATTCGGAAATAAAATTGAGAAATCAAATTTATTTGTGTTGTTTCTTAGTTAATTACCTTTAATAATCGTTAGGATGCGATTTTGTGGGACAATCCAATCACAATAATTTCGGATATTTTATTTTAATATGCTGGCTCATAAAACTTGTGTACTTTTGCTCCGAATTCTTAAAAGGCATCAACCTTTGGTGCAGGGAGGGGAAAGGTTCTATAAATGACAAACAAGCATACATTTCATATTCCCGTTATGGGAATAGGTTACACTATTGACACACCACTAAAAGTTTCACAATACGGTATTGATTCGGTAATTTCGCTCGTTGATGACATACTTCTTGAGAAGTTAAGAAAGATGTACAGTGAGAAATTTGAGCTTCCTTTTCAGGAGATTACCGAAAAAATTGAAGATTTCAGGGCCAAGAGGATTACATCCTACCTGAATTTGATGAATCAACTGGCTGAAAAGAAGTTTGAAGAGTTTAAAAATGCAGCCATAGAAAAGAAGAACGGCATCAAAGAATATTTGAGTCTGCTTCCTGATAAATCTACGTTAAAACAGGAATTCAACGAACTGATCGAGAGTCATTTTAATCTTAATGAAATAAAATCCTGGATCAATGAAAACTTATCCCGTGGCAGCATTGATGTAAACATCATGACCAAAGTAGATAAGGACAACTATCGAAACGGAGAGAAACTACCTGTGGAATTCAATGATGCACATGCTGCTTTGAGAGGTTATGCAAACAGCGATTTAAAATCTTCCATCATTCTTTCCGCCGGAATGAATCCCAGACTGTACAGCTATATTGAGCAGTTTGAAGACTTCTTTCCAGATGTGAATGGGGAAATCAAGAAGAAGATTGTTTTGAAAGTCAGCGATTTCCGGTCTGCTTTGATCCAGGGTAAGTTTTTTGCCAAAAAAGGATTATGGGTTTCCGAATATCGCATCGAATCAGGGTTGAATTGCGGCGGTCATGCTTTTGCCACCGACGGCTATCTGATGGGCCCCATTTTGGCTGAGTTTAAGGAAAACCGTAAAACACTGATTTCATCCATTCATGAAATTCTGGTTCAGGCGCTGACACAGAAAAATCGACGCATTCCTGAAGAAAAACTTCCTTTGAAAATTACCGCTCAGGGCGGTGTGGGTACGGCTGAAGAGCATCAATTTCTGATGGATGAATATGGCGTTGATTCTGTGGGTTGGGGCACTCCATTCCTGTTGGTTCCGGAAGCAACTACTGTTGATGCCGATACTTTAAAGCGGTTAATTGATGCAAAAGAAGACGATTTATATTTAAGCAACATTTCCCCATTGGGAGTTCCGTTCAACAATCTGAGGGGAAATACCAAGGATCTTGAAAAGGAATCCTGGATTGAAATAGGAAAACCAGGAAGCCCCTGTCCAAAGCGGTATGTTTCTTTAAACACTGAATTTTACGGGAAAGGACTTTGCACAGCATCAAGAACCTATCAGTATTTAAAGTTGAAGGAACTTGATAAAGAAGAAGGTATAACGACTTCGGAATATCAAAAGCGGCATGATAAGATCGTTGAGAAATCATGTGTTTGTGTGGGATTAGGGACTTCCACATTACTGGCTCATGATCTGGATACAAGTGATGAAGGCCCGGGTGTTTCTGTTTGTCCGGGACCGGGAATGGCCTATTTCTCAAAGAAGATGACGCTAAAAGAAATGGTGGATCATATCTATGGCAGGACCAATGTTATTACCCGAACCGACCGGCCAAACATGTTTGTGAAAGAGCTGAAGCTTTATATCGATTATCTGAAGAATAAAATTGAGCAATCCAAAGGGTCTTCTTCGATAAAACAGGAAAAATCGTTACAAAGTTTTGTCAACAATCTGAAAGAAGGGATCAATTATTATCATGATTTATTCGAAGGATTGAAAGATAAGTTTACAGAAACAAAATCTACTATCCTGAACGATTTGAATAACAGTAAGAAAGTGCTTTCCGAGTTGAATACTGAAATTGAAGGAATGTCCAATCCGGTACCAGTCGTTCAACATATTGAATCATAAACTTTATTCTGGAAATCTATAACTCAAAGTTTTATCCCCAGCGTCAGTTCATGAATCTGGAGTGCATTAAAACTTTTTCCCGTTGCAAAATCATAGCTGTAGTTGATCATGACTTTTTTACTGATGTTTAAACCTATCTACCAGCCAACCTTTTAACTTTTTGATTTGTGGACAACCCCGGCGGTCCGACAGTAATTGAAGGAATTTTTAATTTTCTGAACCTTTGAATCTCTGCCCCCACATCTCCCATCTAAAATCCGACTTTCAGGTATCCATCCCACAAATCCGCGTTCAACCTAAAAGGGAAAAATTTCTACTGACCCACTTTTTAAATCTTAAATCGTTGATGGGTATTCTGAAATTGCCATCATCATTAATTTAAAATTCAGAGAATTGTTTTTGGGGAAAAGAGGATTTTCATCGAAAAGAAAGAGCCTCCCATGGGACTCGAACCCACGACCTGCTCATTACGAGTGAGCTGCTCTACCAGCTGAGCTAAGGAGGCTTATATTTAGGATTTCCTTTGCAGGGAAATAAATAGCGGTGCAAAGATAAAAGAAACTAAAGATACAACATCCCTGTTGCGAAAATTTATAGCCGGAGCCAAGAAATTCTATTTCTTAGAATAAAAATTTCAGGGACAGTTTACATTATTTAAGCTAATTTATTTTGTGAAAAAATACACAAACAAGTGATTTTTATGTGGATATAAATATTTCATTGTCATGTAAAAAAGGTGTTTTTCTTTAACAAAAATTTTCCCGCAAATGGTTTTTTGAGAATGTAGAAGTGATGATAAGTATATGTATAATTCGGGCCTTAAATAAAACGAATTAGTTTAATAAATTGAAATTCAGATAAATATTATGAATTAAAAAAAATTCCGGTTTAAAATATTTTAACAATTGTAGGTTTCCGGATTTTCTTATCTTGCGAAAAATTTTTTCCTAATTTATAAAACTGCTAAAAGTATGAAGTTAATTGTGAAATCACTCCTCTTTGCGGGACTTTTGTTTTTTGGGCTAAATGTTTCTGCTCAGTCTGTTTCCGACGCTGGTAATTTGTATAATCAGGCTAACCAACAGTTTAAAAACAAAGCCTTTGGACAGGCAGTAAAACTATACGAACAAGCACTACAAACCTGTAAGGATGCAGGCCCTGATGCCTTTAGCCTGCAGACTCAGGTACAGACTCAACTTGGAAAAGCTTATTTCTGGAATGGAATTTCATTTTATCAACAAAGAAATTTCGATGAGGCTATTGCACAACTTGAAAAAGGTATTAAAATGAATACTTTATCAGGGGATTCAAAATTTAAAGCATTATCTGTTGATTATGCTGCCCGCGTTTATGCATCAAAAGGTAACGCATCCCTGATGCAGAAAAATTATGCCGATGCCGCTGCTCAATATGATGCCGCATTAAAAGTTGATCCGAACAGCATTAACGCTTATTATGGTAAATGCCTCCTTGCCAAAGAACAGAAGAACCTGGATGAAATGGCAACCTTAGTAAAGAAAGTGGGTACATTGGTAAGTACAAACTCAAAGGGACCGCAGCTTTATGGTCAGGCAAGACAAATGGCATTTGCTGCTTACCTGAATGAAGGTGCTTCTGAACTCCAGAAAGAAAAATATGCTGATGCATTAACCAACTTTGATAAAGCTAATGAATTTTATTCCGGCAGCGCCACTTTGTATTATTATGTAGCCCTTGCTAATGTAAAACTCAAAAAGTGGGATGCAGCTATCAGCAATGGTCAAAAGGCTTTGAGCATGGAAAGAAATTCAAAATCTGATATTTACTTTACACTCGGTCAGGCTTACGAAGGAAAAGGACTTAATGACAGCGCTTGTAAGGAGTACAAAAATGTCACAACTGGTCCCAATGTGGCTGCAGCTAAGTATCAAATCAAAAACGTCCTGAAATGTAAATAGGATGTAAGATTGAAAGATATTGTGAAAAGCGGGAGGGATTTAATTCTTCCCGCTTTTTTTTGTCCCGTCAGATCTCCTGTCACTAATAGCCATTTAGTATATCCTGGTGAATAAAAATTGTATAAGTGCATCAATTTCATAACATGATTGGAATTATATCGGTACAATGATTATATTTGTTAATCAACAATTTTTCTAACCAAAAATTTCAGTAATGATTAAAAAAACCTTTTTATTCCTGGCAGGATTTCTCTTCTTCATTTTTTCTGCCAAGGCACAAGATTTATCCGACACTTTGAAACCCGACACGTCGGTAAGAATTGGAAAGTTAGCCAATGGGCTTACTTATTACATCAAACAAAACAAGGAACCGAAAGACCGTGTTTCATTGCGTCTGGTAGTGAATACCGGTTCTATTTGTGAAACAAAAGACCAACAGGGGTTAGCCCACCTTATTGAGCACATGTGCTTCAATGGAACAAAACATTTTAAAAAACAAGCACTGGTTGATTTTATTGAAGCCAGCGGTGTAAAATTTGGTGCGCATTTAAATGCAAGCACTTCTTTTGACGAGACAATCTATAAGCTTCAGATGCCGACTGATCGTGAGAGCCTTCTTGACAGTGCTATGCTGGTATTGGAAGATTGGGCACATAATGTAAGCCTTGAGGGAAGTGAAATTGACAAAGAAAGAGGAGTAGTCAAAGAAGAGTGGCGATTAGGACTGGGAGCCCAGGATCGGATGCAGAAGAAATATATTCCGGTTATACTTAAAGGTTCTCGCTATGCTGAAAGACTTCCAATAGGTAAAATGGCTGTAATTGATACGGCTCATTATGAGACTTTAAGAAATTTTTATCACACTTGGTACAGACCTGATTTAATGGCCGTTATTGTGGTTGGAGATATTAATCTTAACCAGATGCAAAAACTGATTGAAAAGCATTTTGGTAAGCTTGAAAATCCTAAAGATGAGGAGAAAAGAATTGTCTATGGAGTACCCGGAAACATAAAACCATTAATTGCCATCGAATCCGATTCAGAAGCAACCAGCAGTCAGGTTGTGATTTTTTACAAACATCCCAGGCTAGATGATCCTACGGTTCGCGGTTTTCGTAACAGTTTAAGAGATCAATTGTTTGATGCAATGATAAGCTCCAGACTCAATGAAATAGCACAAAATCCCAATGCTCCATTTATTTATGCCGGGGCCGGTTATGGCTCTTTTATTGGTAGAACTGATAATGCTTACGTTACCTTTGCCATTGCAAAGGACAATAAGATTCTCAATTCCTTGAAGATTCTGCTTGACGAAGATGCCAGGGTAAAAGATTTCGGATTTACTGAAACTGAGTTACAAAGGCAAAAAGAGAATATTCTAAGGAGGTATGAGCAAATGGAGAAGGAGAAGGACAAACAATCTTCCAATGTTTTTGTTCAGGATTATATCAATAATTTCCTGACCCATGAACCTATTCCAAGTATTGATGAGGAATATAATCTGGCCAGGCAACTGATCCCTACTGTCACTTTGAAGGAGGAAAATGCACTTTCGCACAAGTGGGTTACTGATTCCAATATGGTCGTAATGGCTTTACAGCCCCAGAAAAAAGGAATTGTTATTCCAACCGAACAGCAAATAATGGCTGTAATAGACAGCTCAAAAACAGTTGTTCTAAAACCTTATGTTGACAAGGTAAATACAGCACCATTGATTGATCACGAAATCACACCAGGGAAAATTGTAAGTATGCAAAATGTAGGTGGCCTGTATCAAAAATGGGTTTTGAGTAATGGCATTGAAGTTTTCCTGAAGAAAACCGATTTTAAAAACGATCAGATTCTTTATAAAGCATATAGTCTGGGAGGAAGCTCACTCTTGCCGGATGATCAGATGATGACTTCCCGAATTCTCAGCGATGTGATTGAGGAGAGTGGTTTAGGACAATTCAGCAATGTGGAGTTGGATAAAAAGCTGAGTGGAAAAGTCCTTAGCCTGAGTCCTTATATACATACTTTAAGCCAGGGATTTACAGGAAATGCCAGTCCGAAGGATTTGGAAACATTATTTAAGCTTCAGTATTTGTATTTTACACAACCCAGAAAAGACCGTTCAATTTTTGAGAAAGTAATTGAGGATCAGAAGACTCAGGTCAAGCATCTGGGTGACAGTCCGAGGATGGTTTTTTATGATTCTGTTTATCGTGTAGCAACGCTTCGCTCCCCAAGAGTAATCATTATACCAAAAATTGATCAGCTAAATAGTATTTGGCAATCAGAGATTTATCGTATATACAGAACGCAGTTCCAGAATTCTGCAGGATATAAAGTCTTTTTGGTAGGAAATATTGACACGGCAAATCTGAAACCGCTTGTTGAAAAGTATCTGGCAAGTCTGCCTGTCACAGAACCCCCATTGAAATGGAAAGATGTTAGTCTTGGTTTCCCTGGGGGAAAAACAAATGTTGTTGTCCATAAAGGTTCTGAGCCTCAGAGTATGGTTATGATGATGATGAAGGGCAAATACGAATACAATTTTGATAATAATTTGCTCATGGATGCTTTGACACAGGCGCTTGACATTGAGCTTCGAGAAGTAGTCCGGGAGCAGGAAAGCGGTACATATGGAATTTATATTTCACCATCAACAGAACTTTATCCCGAGCAAAAATATTCATTGACACTGGGTTTTGGATGTGCCCCGGATAATGTTGATCACTTAGTGAAATCAGTGTTTAATGTATTTGAGAAGTTCCAAAAAGAAGGACCAGATGCTTTAACTCTGAAAAAGGTGAAGGAAACATTCATTAGGACGCGACAAAGCGATGTCAGAGAAAATTCGTTTTGGATGAATCAGATAGTGAATTCACAATTTGAAGGAACTCCGATTAAAACGCAAAGCGAATATGATGCTGCTGTCAATAGTATCACAATAGCGCGGGTAAAAAAAGCAGCAAAAAAATACCTCACGATGGATCATTACGTTCTGGGTGTGTTGAAGCCGCAAAAATAGAAACCTCTTTTCACAAACGATTGAAAAGAGTGTTTCCTTTAATATTGCAGGATTCAATACAGGTTTAACCAGATAGGTTTGTCGTGTCTGTGTGTGTGATTTTGTTTTTATGTAGCTTTGCCCACCTGTCGTGTTATGTGAGATTTTGGATTATTACAGGTTTTTTAAAAACGAAGGAGATAAGTTTTTACCAAAAAACTTCCTTCCTATGGGTTTACACGATTACATTAAAGGAAAACAGAATTTAAAATTAATTCCATGAAACGTTTATTGATAGCTACAGGTGGCGGAGATTGCCCTGGATTAAACGCCGTTATTCGTGCAGTTGTTCATAGGGCTTCTCAGGAACCAGACTGGGAAGTACTTGGAAGCATTCAGGCTTTTAATGGTGTTCTTTCAGAGCCGACCGAAGTTGTTCGATTAGACATTGAAAAAGTAAAAGGAATCCATTTTCAAGGTGGTACCATTATTGAAACAACCAATAAAGGGGGCCCGTTTGCCTGGCCAGTTAAGGACAAGGATGGAAAATGGTCTTACGTTGACCGTTCTGATGAAATGATCCGCAAGCTGCAGGTAATGCAGATTGATGCGGTCATCAGCATCGGAGGTGACGGTTCACAGCAGATTTCAGAATTGCTGTACCGAAAAGGACTCAATATTATTGGTGTCCCAAAGACCATCGACAACGACCTTTCGTCCACCGACTCAACTTTCGGATTCCAGACAGCAAACCAAATAGCAACTGAAGCGGTGGATAAGCTTGTAACTACTGCCGCCAGCCATAACAGGGTTTTTGTTCTTGAGGTTATGGGCCGTGAAGCGGGATGGATTGCCATGAATGCTGCTGTAGCCGGTGGTGCTGATGTGTGTCTGATTCCTGAAATGCCTTATAATATAAATGTAGTAAAAGAAGCCCTGGAAAAACGCTTTGTCCGCGACCGTGGATTTGCTGTTGTGGTTATTTCAGAAGGAGCAAGACCGAAAGGCGGGCATATGTCCGTTCAGGAAAATGACGAGGTCGGCTATGCCAATCCTAAGTTAGGAGGAGCAGCACGCAGATTGATACACGAACTGAAAGAAGCCGGCTTTAAGCATGATATGCGTGAAACCGTTTTGGGACACCTGCAAAGAGGTGGCGTTCCCATTGCTTATGACCGCGTGCTGTCTGCACAATTTGGTGTTAAAGCATTCGAGATGGCATTAGCAGGAGACTTTGGTAAGATGGTTTCATATCAGCACCCGAAATTTGTAGCAGTTCCACTTAAAGATGCTATTTCCAAACCCAATTTAGTTACCCATAATAATGCCTTGGTTAAGACATTAAAAGGATTGGGGATTTCCATGGGATAGGCTTTTCGATTACGCATTAACAACTTTTACTCATTGTTAATTGAAGCTCCGGAAATTTTCCGGAGCTTTTTTGTTAAATGTAAATTAATTGTTAAATATTAATTCAAAATACTTTATCAAGTATATTTGCTGCCCTTATGATAAAACAGAATAAAAATATAGATCATAGATTACTTTCCTGGATCATCTTAGTTGGCTTGGTGCTGACCTGGGGAAGTTCTTTTATCTTGATGAAAAAAGGACTAATATATTTTACCGGAGAAGAAGTGGGCCTGATTCGTATTAGTATCGCCTTCTTGTTTTTGTTGCCTTTTGCAATAAAAAGAATAATGACTCTTGATAGAAAATATTTTATCCTGCTTACTATTTCAGGGACAATTGGTAGTTTGATACCGGCATTGCTTTTTGCCATTTCCGAAACAAGAATTGATAGTGCTCTTGCAGGAACCTTGAATTCACTTACCCCGTTGTTCGCCCTTACTATCGGGCTAACTTTGTTTAAACAGAAGACAAAATGGTTTAATGTTATGGGTGTTTTTATCGGTTTGGTGGGAGCCCTGGGGATCATCCTATCCAATAGCAAGGGGAAAATTCAGGTTGACTTCCTTTACTCTTCACTGGTGATCTTTGCCACTATCCTTTACGGGATCAATGTAAACTTTGTGAAACATTTCTTTAAAGGGATAAATGCGCTCACTATTACAGTAATGTCTTTTTTCTTTATCGGGATTCCGACCATTATTTATACCTTGTTATTTACACCTGTTGTACACAAGTTAATTAGTCGACCGGAAACATGGCATGGTATAGGATATATTGCAATTCTCGCTGTTGCAGGATCCGGCCTGGCTTTGATAGCTTACAATCATTTGATAAAGCTTACCACGGCAGTTTTTGCTTCCTCAGTCACGTATTTGATTCCTACAGTTGCAATTTTATGGGGAGTTTTGGATGGAGAACAACTTGCCCCAGGCTTTTTCTTGTGGTTCCTTGTGATTTTAACAGGAGTCTTCCTTGTTAACGCTAAATCTTTAACCAATATAAATTTAGCTTCGAAGATTATATTTTGGAAAAATAAATGACAATAAATTTGTTAGTAAATTTTTTTTAGTATTTTTGCACCTCCAAAATTGACAGTATTTTAAAGATAAACAGGATGTACGCAATAGTTGATATAGCCGGACAGCAATTCAAAGTAGAACAAGGTCAGGAGATTTTTGTTCACAGACTCAGTGAAGATGAAGGCGCAAGTGTGAAATTTGACAAAGTTTTACTAATTGACCAGGATGGCAAAGTAAACGTCGGAACCCCGGTTGTTGAAGGGGCTAATGTGGACGTAAAGGTTTTGGAACATGTTCGTGGAGACAAAGTAAAAGTCTTCAAGAAAAAGAGAAGAAAAGGCTATCAAAAAGAATCTGGCCATCGTCAGGATCTAAGCAAAGTACTCATTGAGAAAATTACTTTTTAACGCAAAAAAATTTTAGAAAATGGCTCACAAAAAAGGAATGGGTAGTTCCCATAACGGACGCGAATCAGAAAGTAAACGACTGGGTGTAAAAATTTATGGCGGACAAGCCGCTAAAGCGGGTAATATTATTATAAGACAGAGAGGTACTGTTCACCATCCCGGCATTAACGTTGGTATGGGAAAAGATCATACACTCTTTGCTCTTGTTGATGGTGTAGTGGAATTCAGAAAGAGGAAGAATAATCGTTCCTATGTAAGCGTTATTTCTCTCGAAGCAGATCAGTAAGCACTATACTTCTCATATATATTTTAAGTCCGGCGCAATCTTGTGCCGGACTTTTTTTGCTTTTCTAATCTTGTTATATGAAATTATCCGAAATTGAGTGAATGTTTTTAATATAAAGGGTTTCCAAAGCACTTTTAACTTTGCTATCTTTGCCACAAAATCGTTATTTCATGCTTGAACTTCAGAGAATCAGAGAAAATAAAGACTATGTGATTGAACGGCTCGCTGTCAAGAATTTCGATGCTGCTCCGTTAGTCGAAAAAATTGTTGAACTGGACCAGGATCGCAGGGCCAAACAGAAAGAACTGGACGACCTTTTGGCACAGTCAAATCAACTGGCTAAAGAAATCGGACAGTATTTTAAGTCAGGTGAAAAGGAGAAAGCAGAAGCTACCAAAAAAGAAACGGTGGTTTTGAAAGAAAAATCAAAGTCGCTGAGCGAAGAGTTGGACCGGATTGTTGCGGAACTGGATGCTGCACTCATCGAACTTCCTAACCTACCACATGCATCAGTGGCATCTGGAAAAGGTGAAGATGATAATGAAATTGTTTTTTCGGAAGGTGAAATTCCAACATTAGGTGCTGATGCTATTCCGCATTGGGAGCTGGCTGAAAAATACCAGATTATTGATTTTAATCTTGGAAGTAAAGTCACAGGTGCCGGTTTCCCGTTTTATCGGGGAAAAGGGGCTCGCCTGCAGAGAGCATTAATTAACTTTTTCCTGGATGAAGCATTGCAGGCAGGATATCTGGAGTACCAACCTCCGTTACTGATTAATGAAGCTTCCGGTTATGGAACCGGGCAGATCCCCGATAAGGAAGGACAGATGTATTATGTCGGTGTTGACAAGCTTTACCTGATTCCTACGGCTGAAGTTCCGATTACCAATATTTACAGAAATGTCATGTTGAAAGAGGAAGATTTTCCTATCAAGAATGTGGCTTATTCTAATTGTTTCCGTCGTGAGGCAGGTTCTTACGGAAAGGATGTCCGCGGGTTGAACCGTTTGCATCAGTTTGATAAGGTGGAAATTGTGCAGATTCAGCATCCTGATAAATCTTATGATACGTTGGAAGAAATGAAAGCCCATGTGGCCGGACTGCTGCGCAAGCTGGAACTTCCTTTCCGGATTTTAAGACTTTGCGGTGGCGACATCAGCTTTACTTCGGCACTTACTTTTGACTTCGAAGTTTATTCGGCTGCCCAGAAACGATGGCTGGAAGTCAGTTCCGTTTCTAATTTTGAAAGCTATCAGAGCAACCGTATGAAGCTGCGTTATAAAGATAAGGACAGTAAAACGCATCTGGCCCACACATTAAACGGAAGTGCCCTGGCATTACCACGTGTGGTGGCAGCATTGCTTGAAAACAATCAAACAGAAAAGGGCATCCTTATACCGAAAGCACTTCAGAGCTATACCGGGTTCGAGTACATCGATTAGCTTTGTTGAAACACCTTAATTTCTATGGTCAGGCCAAAAAAACATCTGGGGCAGCACTTTCTCACGGATAAAAATATCGCAAGAAAGATCACCCAGTGTCTGGGTACTGAATATAGTTCAGTTTGTGAACTGGGTCCAGGAACAGGTGTCCTGACGGAAATTCTTCTTGAGAATAATCTGATTTCTTCACTTACACTGGTTGAGATAGATACAGAGTCTGTAGAATATCTTCACGAGCATTTTCATGATGAGAGACTCCATATTGTGGAAGCCAATTTTCTGAAAACAGATCTTCGCGAAATCATGGAATCTCCTTTTGCTTTGATCGGGAACTTCCCATACAATATTTCCAGCCAGATATTTTTTAAAGTGATTGATTACAGGACTATGATCCCTGAAGTAGTTGGGATGATACAAAAGGAAGTAGCGGAGCGTATTGTGGCGAAATCAGGAAACAAAACCTATGGGATTCTCAGTGTTTTATTGCAGGCGTGGTTTGATATCGAATATTGTTTTACTGTAAATGAAACAGTGTTTTTTCCACCTCCCAAAGTGAAATCAGCGGTCATTAAACTGCGTCGCAATGCGACGGAAAAACTGGGTTGTGATGAAGCGATGTTTTTTAAAGTCGTAAAAGCCGGGTTTGGCCAAAGAAGAAAAACATTGCGAAATGCCCTAAAACCTTTGACCGGAGTTTTGCAAAGCGATCATGTTTTATTAGACAAACGGGCTGAGCAGTTGACAGTATCTGATTTCGTGATGCTTACGAATTTTGTAGAAACGGTTTTGCAATAAACGTTACAAGATATAATTCGTTTTTTCTCTATTAATGGCTTGAATAGGCGGTCTAAAACCTGATAACAGCATCGCTGTTTAATGGCTATATTTGTATCCGGTAATATAATTTATTTTGAAAGAAGCCTCCACAGCAATAGCTTCTATCGTCAGAAGCCTTCCGGATAAGCCCGGTGTTTATCGATATTACGATAAAACAGGAAAAATAATATATGTAGGGAAGGCAAAGAATCTCAAAAAAAGGGTTTCAAGCTATTTTAACAAGGAACATGATAGCGGAAAGCTTCGGGTTCTGGTAAGGAAAATTGCAGATATTCAGTTTATTGTTACTGAGACTGAGCTGGATGCATTGTTGTTGGAAAATAACCTTATCAAGAAATTCCAGCCACGCTACAATGTAATGCTGAAGGATGATAAGACCTATCCCTGGCTTTGTATCAAAAAAGAGCCGTTTCCAAGAGTCTTCCCAACAAGGCATGTTATTAATGATGGTTCAGAATATTTCGGACCTTATGCTTCGGTTAAAATGATGAATACCTTGCTGGACATAATCCGGCAACTTTATCCTTTAAGAAATTGTTCTTTAAACCTTACCAGAAGAAATATTGAGAAAAATAAATTTAAAGTCTGTCTTCAGTATCATATAGGAAACTGTCTCGGGCCTTGTGAAAATCTTCAGACGGAAGAGGATTACCTGGAAACATTAGATCAGGTGCGCAATCTTATTAAAGGTAATCTCAACAAGGTGATCGATAATCTGAAAAAGATTATGAAACAGTATGCAAAAGATTTGCAGTTTGAAAGAGCTCAACAGGTAAAGGAGAAGATTGAAATTCTTGAAAAATACAGGAGTAAATCGGTGATTGTAAATCCGCGTATTAATAATGTGGATGTCCTAAGTGTGTTGGATGGTGAGAATGAAGCATATGTCAACTATCTTAAAGTGGTGCAGGGTTCAGTGATGCAGTCGCATACAGTTGAGGTTAAAAAGAAGCTGGATGAAACGCCTGAAGAAATTCTTGTTCTAGCGATGACTGATTTACGACAGCGGTTTGAAAGTACTTCAAAAGAGATAATACTGCCCTTTAAAGTCTCATTTCCTTATGAAGATGTTAAGATTACTATTCCGTTAAGGGGAGAGAAAAAACAATTATTAGAACTCAGTCAGCGGAATGCCTGGTACTTTAAGATGGAAAGGAACAAGCAACAGGAACTGGTAGATCCTGAAAGGCACAGCAAAAGAATTCTGGAGAAAATGAAAACGGATTTGCGCATGAATGAGTTCCCGGTAACTATTGAATGTTTTGATAACTCGAACTTTCAGGGGGCTTATCCGGTTGCCTCCATGGTACAGTTTGTAAATGCCAAACCCATGAAAAAGGAATACCGGCATTTTAATATAAAAACAGTGGAAGGCCCCAACGATTTTGCTTCGATGGAAGAAATAATCCTACGCCGGTATGGACGTCTTTTATCGGAAAATAAAACACTTCCAAACCTGATTATTGTGGATGGAGGTAAAGGTCAGCTTAGCGCTGCAGTGAAAAGTTTAAAGGAATTGGATCTGTACGGAAAGATAACCATCATTGGTATAGCCAAAAAACTGGAGGAGCTCTATTATCCTAATGACCCGCTGCCTTTATATCTTGATAAAAGATCAGAAACACTTCGTGTAATTCAACAATTGCGGGATGAAGCGCACCGCTTTGGAATTACGCATCATCGTAAGAGGAGAGATAAAGGAACACTAAAAACTGAATTGGATTCCATCAAAGGGATAGGTCCCGAAACAGCTGAAAAACTTTTAAGGGAATTCAAATCTGTAAAAAAGATCAAAGAACTGGATGAAGATGCATTGACTCAGGTTGTTGGGAGGTCAAAAGCTGCGGTTGTAGTAAAATATTTTGTCTCCAAAACGGAGAAGTCTGAATAACAATAACCATGCGTAACAAATAAATAGCGCAAAAAAAAGGCGCTTCAAAAAGCGCCTTTTTTTTGTTGTTTTAAATCTCAAATTTACTCAAGTGTAAATTTAACAGGGAGGTTGAAAGATACACGTACCGGTTTCCCACGTTGTTTACCGGGAATCCACTTTGGCATACTTTTTACAACACGAACAGCTTCTTCGTCGCAACCGCCACCGATACCACGAAGAACTTTCACGTGGTCGATTTGTCCGTTAGGCTCAACTACGAAGTTGATAAAAACACGACCCTGAATTCCACTTTCCTTTGCCAAGGAAGGGTATTGAATGTGAGTAGCAAGATATTTCATCAAAGCTGGCATCCCACCCGGGAATTGAGGCATGTCTTCAACAACTACAAAGATTTGCTGTTGCTGAACGTCTTCGTCTTCAACAGGAGGAGTATAATTAGCTACAGCTGTACTCTGGGAGGCACTTACGTCGATATCAACGTTATCGTTGACTTTCACATCATTGCTAACAATTTTAATTTGAGTTACTTGCTTCGGCGGAGGTGGCGGAGGTGGCAGATTTTGTTTCTGTTCTGTAATAGGAACTAATTCTTCAGTGTTATGCTGCACCTGTTGCTGAAGCATAGCGACAGACCGCTTTTGATAACTCTTTGCATTTAAGGCAAAATAGATGAGCGCCATTGCAACAACAAGGCCGATCTCAAAAAAAATCGCCTTTTTGCTCTCTAAATCACCTTTTGATGTTTTTCTGGATTCCATCTTAATTTATTTATGTTCAAATTTTCCGCAGCTAAAATAGTTATTTTATCTTTCACTACTTTATGCATTTCTGATTTTTTTTCTAAAAGCGAAGTAAAAGCCGACCCATCCTATAAGGGCTCCCACTGCATCTGCGTAAAAATCGAAGCGGCTTCCACTTCGGCCTACGAATACAAATAATTGCAATATTTCTGTAATCATGCCAAATACCGAAGTAATTAGTACAGAAACTATGCCAAACCAATAACGGTTCTTACTAAAAAAATATTTTTCCCTGAGACCATAAAGTATCAGAAACATCAAAATCCCGAAAATTGTTATATGAACCAACTTATCCGGTTCAATCCATCCCCAGAATTTATGTATCCTAGGGATATAGGAACCGGGTATTCCCGTTAGAACGAGTATAATTATTGACCAAATGGCGGCAGGTAAAAATTTTTTTAACATCAAAATATTAAGCTTCAGTTAGTTCTTTGTAGGCTTCAGCATCCAGCAGATCATCGAGTTCTGAGGAATCAGTCAATTTAATTCTGACGATCCAACCTTCACCATAAGGATCTTTGTTGATAAGTTCGGGAGTGTCTTCCAGCTTTTCGTTAAGTTCCAAAATAGTTCCTCCTATAGGAAGCAACAGGTCAGAAACTGTTTTTACTGCTTCAACAGTTCCGAAAACTTCATCTTTGTCCAATGTTTCGTCGATTGTTTCGACTTCTACAAAAACAATGTCTCCCAATTCTTTCTGGGCAAAATCGGTTACTCCAATTAAGGCTTCATCACCCTCTACTTTGATCCATTCGTGATCGTTTGAATACTTTAAATTTTCTGGTATATGCATTTCTTTTTCTGTTAGAATTAAGGCTTCAAATTTAGGATATTTTTTTATCTGAACTTCACGACTTTTTAAGAATAAAAAATGGAACGACTTGATCGGGGCCAAATAAAATTCAAAGAAGAATTTTACAATTTCTGAAGAAGGAATTACTTTGCCTTTCAGGTTATCTGAATCATAAATAATACTTTTGCAGAAAAGTAATCCGGATGATTTCAGTTAATAATATTTCTGTTGAATTTAGTGGTATTCCATTGTTTGAACAAGTGTCCTTTCATGTGAGTGAAAAGGAAAGAATCGGGTTGGCGGGAAAAAACGGTGCCGGAAAAACAACCTTGTTGCGAATCTTATGCGGGGAACAGGAATTAACTTCGGGAAATGTAGTTGTCCCTGAAAATGAAAAGGTAGGCTATCTTCCTCAGGAGAAGAAGGTAAGGAGTAATAGGAAAGTACTTGAGGAAGCGTTATCGGCATTTTCCAATGTTGAGGATTTGAAAAAACAACGAGAAAACATTCAGCAGGAACTTGTTACACGTACAGATTATGAAAGTAAGGCCTATTTGAAACTTTTCGAAGAGATGAATTCTCTTAATGATCGGCTGGCTATTTTGGATGAAGGTCAGCTTGAGGGGTTGGCAGTAAAGGTATTGAAAGGACTTGGATTTCTTGAGGAAGAATTAAGCCGGCCGGTAAGTACTTTCAGTTTGGGATGGCAGATGCGCATTGAGCTTGCGAAATTACTTTTATTGCAACCGGGATTACTCTTGCTTGATGAGCCCACAAACCACCTTGACCTGGATGCTATTCAGTGGCTTGAAAATTATCTAAAGAGTTATAAGGGTTCTGTAATTTTAGTTTCTCATGACCGGAGTTTTCTCGACAACTTAACAACAAGGACTATTGAGATTAACAATGGAAAAATCTATGACTATAAAGTTCCATATTCTCATTATCTTGAACTACGTGATGAGCGCGTAAATCAGCAAAAGGCAGAATACAATAACCAGCAAAAGCAAATCAAGGAAATAGAAAGATTTATTGAGAGATTTAGATCCAAATCCACAAAAGCAAGACAGGTTCAGTCGCGTGTGAAACATCTTGAAAAAATGGAACGTGTTTCCATTGATGATTTGGATTCCTCCGGAATTCATTTTAGGTTTCCATCTGCCCCACGAAGCGGAAAAGTTGTGGTTGAGGGTGAATCGGTTTCCAAATCTTATGGCTCAAAAAAAGTTCTGGATCATGTCGATTTCCAAATTATCAAAGGGGAGAAAGTTGCCTTTGTAGGTAGAAATGGAGAAGGCAAGACAACACTATCAAAAATTCTTGCTAAGCAGTTGGATTATGCGGGAGAAATCAAGTTCGGCCACAATGTTCATACTGGCTATTATGCTCAGGATCAGTGGGAAATGCTTGATGCTTCTAAAACCGTTTTTGAAACAGTCGATGATGTGGTTGTTGGAGATATCAGAAAAAGACTGACTTCTATCCTGGGGGCCTTTCTGTTTCAGGGTGAAGATATTGATAAGAAAATCAGTGTGCTGTCAGGAGGAGAAAAAGCACGTCTATCTTTGGCAAGACTTCTTTTGAATCCTACAAATCTGCTTATTCTTGACGAGCCCACCAACCACCTCGATCTTTTGTCAAAAGATATTTTGAAAACAGCTTTGCTGGAATATGAGGGAACAGTTATTCTTGTTTCACACGATCGTGATTTTTTAAGTGGGCTTACTGAACGATTCTATGAATTCAAAAATCATAAAATAAAGGAATTCAGGGGGACGTTAGAAGAATATCTGGGAAAAAGAAATATTGAACAGCTTCAGGAACTGGAAGCAAAAAATCCGGAGAAAAAAGACCAGAAAACAGTCGTTTCGGATTCTCAACTTGACTGGGGGGCAAAAAAAGAAAAAGAAAAAAGACAGCGAAAACTGAAAAAGGAACTGGAGAGAATTGAGCTTGATATCGAGAAGCTTGAAAAAGACCTACAAGTTGTAAATGAAAAATTGTCCCGGCCTGAAGACTTTATGGAGGAGATCAAAAGTGGAGAGTTGTCGAAAGAGCACGTAAGGATACAGTCGGCAATAGATCAAAATTATGAAACCTGGGAAGAGATTCATCTTCAGCTTGAAGAAGAATCCTAGGTTTTATTTTTTCCTTGAAATCATCTGTTTAGCAAGCTTTTCCAGCACTACTTTGTTTTCTTTCGGCTGGTCGACTTTTTCAAGGCTGGTAAGGCTTTGATTGACATAGTCTTCTATTGCCTGATTGGTAACTTTTTCAATATTAAGACTATCAAAAATTCCTTTTACTTTGGCGATTTTCTCTTCCTGGTTAATTTTGTTATTATGGTAATAAGACCATAACAGCTCTTTTGTGTCATCATCAGCCAGCTCCATCGCAGCAACGAAAAGGTACGTTTTTTTATTCTCGATAATATCGAGTCCGGTTTTTTTACCAAAGTCTTTTTGTTCCCCATAAAGATCCAGTAAATCATCTCTCAGCTGAAAGGCCATTCCGAGATTTCTTCCGTAAAGTGCTAATAGGTCAACATCTTTTTCAGGTGCACCGGCAATAATAGAACCAATTCTCATGCTGGCACCAAAAAGAGCAGCAGTTTTGTAATTACTCATCAGAAGGTACTCTTCTTTGGAAACCATATCAAGACTCTCAAAATTGATGTCCATCTGCTGTCCTTCACAGGCCTCAAGAGCTGTGCTATTAAATGTTTCCAGGATAGCGGGAAGCATTTCTTTATCTGATTGCATAACATATCTGTAAGCAAGAGCATACAGGGTATCCCCTGCCAGAATCGCAAGCTTTTGGTTCCACCTTGTGTGCACAGTTTCCTGTCCGTGTCTCAAAGGTGCCTCATCCATTATATCATCATGAACAAGAGTAAAATTATGAAGCAGTTCGATAGCCAGTGCCTGAGGAATTGATTTGTAAATGTCACCGCCGAATAAATCACTTGCCATCAGTGTAAAAATCGGACGAAGCCTTTTCCCCGATTGGGAAAGTGTATAAGCTATGGGTTCGTATAATTCTTTAGGGCTTTTTGTAAAATTTTGTTTTCCCAGCTCTTCTGAGAATATCTGGTATAACTGCTCGAAAGAATACATTTTATGCAGATAAAATTAATGAATCAGATCAAGGAGATATTCTCCATAGCCGCTTTTTAAAAGAGGTTGAGCAATCTCCCGAAGTTTTTCGGTATTGATAAACCCTTTTTTGTAAGCAATTTCTTCAATACAGCCTATCTTCAAATTTTGTCTTTCCTGGATAACTTCCACAAATGAAGAGGCTTGTGTAAGAGAAGCAAAAGTTCCTGTATCCAGCCATGCCGTTCCACGACTCAACATACCAACTTTCAATTTTCCCTGTGCAAGATAATATTTATTTACATCCGTGATTTCGTATTCACCACGTGCACTTGGTTTCAAATTTTTAGCCACTTCCACTACAGAATTATCATAAAAATAAAGTCCGGGAACAGCATATTGTGATTTAGGATGTGCCGGTTTTTCCTCAATGGAAAGAGCATTCATATTCTCATCAAATTCAACAACCCCATATCTTTCAGGATCTTTAACGTGGTAGGCAAATACAATGCCTCCATCCGGGTCTGAGCAGTTCATAAGCAATTGCTGCAATCCTGATCCGTAAAAAATGTTGTCTCCTAAAACCAGAGCCACTTTATCTTTTCCAATAAATTTTTCACCAATCACAAAAGCTTGTGCCAGTCCGTTGGGCACTTCCTGAACTGCATATTCAAAGTTGCATCCGATTCTTGAACCATCTCCTAAGAGTAATTTAAAATTAGGCGTATCATGGGGAGTGGAAATAATCAAGATATCTTTAATCCCAGCCATCAAAAGAATTGACAGTGGATAATAAATCATGGGTTTGTCATAAATAGGCATAAGTTGTTTACTGACTGCCAATGTAAGTGGATGGAGTCTTGTTCCAGAGCCACCTGCTAAAATGATGCCTTTCATAGCGTGAAATTTTAGGTTTTCTATTTAATTATGATCTTCCAATTTTTCTAATTCTTCTTTTACAACTTTCTCCAGTTGAGGATTAACGTCATCTATAAAAATCTTACTTTTTGAAGTTTTGAAAGCAGGGGTAAGTAGCCATTTATCCAAAGTAATCAATAAGGAGGGTAAGACAATCAGGTTAGTGAACAACGCCACCAGAAGGGTCAGAGATACCAAAAATCCTAATGCCTGGGTACCTCCAAATGATGAGAGAACAAAGACAAGGAATCCAAAGAAAAGTACAATTCCTGTGAAAATCATGCTGTGGCCTGTTTCTTTTAGGGCTGCAAACACTGATTCGCGAATTTTCCAGTTATTGGCTTTTAAGTGGAGACGGTATCGTGAGAGAAATTGAATGGTGTTGTCGACGCTGATTCCCAGAGCGATACTAAAGATAATGATAGTAGATGGCTTGATGGAAATTCCAAAATAGCCCATCATTCCAGCTGTCAGGATAAGTGGTATTGTATTAGGAATAAATGAAATGACAATCATTTTTATAGATGAGAATATGGCTGACATTAATAAAGCGATGACAACAATGGCCAGCAATAAACTCATGAAAAGATTTTTTACAAGATAGTTGGTGCTCTTTAAGAAGACAACACTGGTTCCCGTAAGGTGGATGTTATATTTCGCCGGGGGGAAAATCTTATTTATTTTGGGACGGATAGTTCGAATGATGCTGTCGATTTCGTTGGTTCCAATATTTGCCATTTGAACAGAAACCCTTGTTACGCGATAAGTGGAATCAACAAACGTATTCAAGAGACTCTTTTTCTTGCTATGTATGTTAGGAATATATGTAAGGATAAAGTTCTTTTCCTGACTGTTCGGCAGGGAATACATGGCCGGATTGCCGTTATAAAATGCCTGCTTGGCTGATTTTACAATTTCTACCACAGACACCGGACGGGCAAACTGTGGATAAAGAGCCAGTGTATCCTGCAGCTGATTGATTTTTTCCAGGTTATATAAACTCATAACCCCACCTGGTCTTTTTGTGTCCACAGAAATTTCAAGAGGCATGACTCCTTTAAAATTCTGTTCAAAAAAATTGAGGTCTTTGCGGAGCTGGTTGCTTTTGGAAATATCGTCTACGATGGATCCGGTAGTTTTAAGCTTAGTCGTTCCATACAATCCTGCTAAAATTAACAGAAGTGTACCCAGATAGACCCACCCCCGATAATTGGAAACAAGAACAGACACTTGTTTCAGGAATCTTGAAATAATAGTCTTATCACTTTCCAGATGTTTCAAATGCTTAGCCGTTGGAAGTGGAAAGTAGCTGAACAAAATGGGTAACATCAACATTGACAGTACATAAATAGTCAAAATATTTATGGTGGCAATGACACCGAACTCAACAAGAAACGAATTGGAAGTGATGACAAATGAAGCAAACCCGGCAGCAGTAGTTGCATTGGTAAGCAGGTTAGCCTTACCAACGCGGGTGATCATCCTTGAAAGGGCTAATGTCTTATTATGGTGTATGCGTATTTCATCAAGATATTTATTCAGGAAGAAGATGGTATTTTCTACTCCAATTACAATGAGTAAGGGAGGTAAAACCCCGGTAAGGATAGTGAATTTATAGCCCATCAGGGTGATGCTGCCCAGGGTAAAGATAACGGCAACAATAACCAGAACCATGGCAAAAAATACTGCTCTCCTGGACCTGAATAGCAGGAATAACAATACAAAAGTTACAAAAGCCGACAAAAAGATAAAGAAGAAAGATTCCTTGAGAATCAGCTGACTTTGGATGGTCCGGATGTAAGGCAATCCTGAATATCTCATTTTCAGGTGATATTTCGTCCCGTATTCATCTACCGTTTGGGTGATTTTACGCATCAGAGGAATTCTCGCCTTTGTATTGAGTATTTTATTGTCCACAGTGATCATCATCAGGTGAACATGATTCTTTCTGTTATATAACCGATCCTGGTATAACGGAAGATCGTATAGCGCATTTTTTATGGAATCTACCTGTTTTTGTGTTGTCGGTCTTGCTGGAACCAGGTTCACAAAATCAAATTTGTGTTCCTTTTCGTTTTTAACAAGCGTAAAGAGCCGGGCAGATGAGATAACCTGTGTTACCCCTGGAATATTCATCAGTTTATGTGTGATGTCGTACCAGTCGTCGAAATGTTCCAGAGTAAATAAATTCGAGTCTTTAACGGCTACAAAACTGATGCTACCATCTCCGCTTTGACCGAATTCTTTTTTAAAGGAATTGTATTCAATACTAGTAGGATCGTCTGAAGGAAGCATTTTGGCAAGTTCATAAGACAGCTGTACTTTTGATCCCTCGAAACCCATAAAAACGGTTAGCAGTCCTATAACGATTAAAATTGCCAGTCTGTTTCTAAGGATAAACTTTACTAAAAATTGCCACATGTACCCCTTAATTCTAAATCAAAAACAAAATACTCAATACCTTTTGCTCATTCACAGCCAAAAAATGATCCTTTTCCGAGAGACTGGAAACGAGTGGGCAAAGGTAAGATTTGTTTTATTGGTTACAAAATATTGCTAAGATGAATTTTAGGTGAAATTATCTGTTGGTTTGGAAGTTGTTATTACTGAAACTCAAATCTATAGTTTTTTGTGGGAAAATAAAACTCCCCAACTATGGTTCATGATAAAATAACCAGTTTTTATCCTATATCAAAAGCTTTTTTCAGAAATTTGCAACCGGAAGTTTAACTTCTCAGGATAATTTGAATATCTGAAATGAAGAAAGTTTTATTTATCGACAGTACACATCCTTCCCTTGTTGAAGGATTGGAGAAAGCAGGTTTTTCATGTGATTATTTTCGTGATTATCATAGAGGAGATTTTATGAAAATAATTGGCGGATATGAAGGAGTAATTATTCGCAGTAAAATCAAGCTCGACGCGGAAATTTTATTTGAGGCAAAAAAGTTGAAGTTTATTGGGCGGGTAGGAGCCGGCATGGAAAACATTGATGTGGATTTTGCAGAAAGCCATGGAATTACCTGTCTGAATGCACCAGAAGGGAATCGCGGAGCAGTGGGCGAACAAGCTGTTGGCATGCTGCTGATGTTGTTCAATCATTTACTCCGGGCAGATGCTGAAGTGAGAAAAGGAATATGGCGCCGTGAGGAAAACCGTGGATTGGAAATTGAGGGTAGAACCATTGGCATAATCGGTTACGGAAATACCGGGGGTTCTTTTGCACGCAAACTTAGTGGCTTTCGTCCGAAGGTGATAGCTTACGATAAATACAAAACAGAATTTTCTGATGTTTATGCTCGTGAAGCAACAATGGAAGTACTATTCGAGGAATGTGATGTTGTCAGTTTTCACCTGCCTTATACAGACGAAACCCATTTCCTCGTGAATGACGAGTTTATCCGGAAATTCAAAAAACCGATTTTCTTAATCAATACTTCCAGAGGTAAAATTGTAAAAACTGACGATCTGGTAAAAAATCTGAAGTCCGGAAAAGTGTTGGGTGCTTGCCTGGACGTGCTGGAATTTGAAGGATTATCTTTTGAGAATTTAAATCAAGAGAATCTGCCAAAAGCTTTTACTGAACTGATTCAGATGGATAATGTGGTTCTATCTCCTCATATTGCAGGGTGGACGCACGAATCAAACCTGAAGCTATCCGCTACTATTGTAAGAAAAGTAAAAGCTTTATATGGTTTGCAGTGATCCCTTTTCCGTAAGGAAATCGGAAAATTTGATGTTATATTTAAATTCCCAACTGCTCTTTAAGTTGTTTGACACGGCTTTTGCTTACCATTACTTTGGTTTTGTCTTTTAATATAATGAGATAATTTTCTTTGCCGTATTTTTCAAGCTTATCTATTTGCTGAACATTGATAATCGAAGAGCGGTGTACGCGGATAAAATACTCTTGTGGAAGCCTTTTTTCGACACTGGTCATTGTTTCATTTTTCAGAAACTTTCCTTTCGGAGTATACAGTTCGATATAATCATCCTGAGCTTCTATGTGGGAAATATCCGTTATGGGAATGACATCAATATGGTTGCCGGTTTTAACAAAAATCCGATCGACGATTCCTCCTTCCTCTCTGATTTTTTCTTTCAGTTTTTCTATTTTTTCAAAAGACTCAGATTTGTTTTTCATCCGATCGAAAGCTTTTGTCAATGCCTGGTCGAAACGTTCTTTTGAGAAAGGTTTCATCAGATAATCCACGGCATTGAATTCAAATGCCCGGATGGCAAACTGATCGTAAGCTGTTGTAAAAATAATTTCAGGATGTTCATCAAGGAGCTCCAGCATCTCGAATCCTGTGAGTTTTGGCATCTGGATATCCAGAAAAATAAGATCAGGAAGTGATTCGGCGATGGCTTTAATTCCTTCAAAACCGTTTTCACATTCTCTTACAAGTTGTATATTTTCGTGTGATGCCAGGTATGCTTTAAGCAAATCTCTTGCAGGCTCTTCGTCTTCAATGATAATTGCACGAATATCTGGTTTCATGGTCTAATTTTTTGGCAGTTTCAAAATGGCTTTAAAAATCATTTTCTCAGCTACGGTCTCCAGTAAATCATTTCTCCCGTAAATCAGCAAGAGCCTTTTTCTAATGTTTTGCAGCCCTACACCTTCTCCCACCGGCTTTTTAGTATCCGGATCGTAATCATTCGTAATTTCAATTGCAATATAATCATTTTCTTCCCTGCATCGGATATCAACTTCAGTTTCTTCGGAGCTTTTGTATACGCCATGTTTGATGGAATTCTCAATTAAAGGTTGAAGAATCATGTTTGGAATTTTGCTGTCGTAACATTTATCAGGAACATCGAAAATAAATTTAAGTCTGTTCCCAAACCGGATTTTTTCAATCTCCAGATAACGCCTCAGGTTTTCAAATTCCTCTTTCAGACTTGCCTGCTCATTCTTACTGTGACTCAGAGAGTAGCGAAGGAAATCTGAAAGTTTGATCACCATATCCTGGGCTTTTTCAGGTCTTGTGATGGTGAGCGAGCTTATGGAGTTCAGGCTGTTGAAGAGGAAGTGTGGGTTTATTTGAGATTTAAGGGCATCGAGTTCGGCTTTGGTAACCAGTTTTTGCAACTCACTTTCTGTTTTCAGTTTCTCCTGAAGGTCGTCATAATATAAAATCAGGTAATAAAACATCACAAAAAGTAAATAGTAAAATATGCCGGTAACGGATCTCCAGGCCAACGAATGCCGCAAAAAAGTGATGTAATCGGAATTATTGGGAAACAGATTTACGAGTATAAAATAGCCGATTCCAAGCCAAAGGACGATAATTACTAATGCAACCAGTAAGTGATTAAAAATTATATCAATAACTGATGGTTTTTCCTTTAGATTAAACCGGATTACATACCAAAGGCTGAATCCGATAATCATAAAGATGACATTAAAAACCAGAGAATCGCCCAGGCTGGTCAGACTGTTAATCCCGTAAAATAAATTGATTATCAGGGTGTGTAGTGCAATAATAGCAGCCCAAACCATAATGTAGGTTGCAATATAACTTCTGTTTTGAGATAAGGGATTTAGCATGACTTCAGAAAATCGGGTTTGTTACAAATCAGGAATTATATCCAGACAGTTTCTATATTTCGCACCCTGTTCTCTAAGTTATACCGTTCTACCATACCGTCGATAAGGAACAGGTCGATGATCCAGCCAATGCCAAAAAGCTGGCCGGTGAGCAGGTATATAATCCCGCTTGTTACTTTACCAAGGTAAAATCTGTGGGCTGAAAAGAACCCCAAAAAGAACCATAAAAAATACGTTGCTGCTTTTGATTTCATGTCGGGAAAAATTTTGAATTAAAAACTTTTGACTTCAACACCACCCAGGATGATCAAGCCTTTGATGATCAAAACCTTTCCTTCGGCGTTACTCAGGGTAGTTCTTCTTTTATCGGTGAATCCACCAAATATGGTTACAGCATCTGACTGAACTCTCCATCCTTCCGGAACAATAAATTTTGTGCCGCCGAACAAAGCAAAAACGTCAATGACTGCAGTGTCGGATTCCATTTCAACATGGGTCAGATCAAATTCAGAGCCTCCGAAGATGGCGGTGATGTTGCCACCTTTAAAATTCTTAGACTGAACAATTTTTAGGCTGCCACCGAAGAAGGACAAATGATCCAGATACCCTGTTTCTTTTTCATTACTATCATTGTCAATATTACGATGTCCTCTCCAGGGTGAGTTATGCTGGCGTGTAATTAACAGATATCCAGCTGCAATCAGTATCAATGGCCAGAAGACATCTCCTAAGCTGACATTTTGACCAAAAATTGATGGGAACCAGAATAGGATACCTAAACCGATAAATACGTATGCTGTATTTTTGTTAGGACGTGTTGCCAGGAAATAAAGGCCTAAGTAGATAAGAAAGCTTTTCCAATTAAAAATATAGTAGGATAGGTTTATGTCGATAAAGGCAAAATTTCCAAGCATTATAATCGCTCCTGCTATAACAAGCAGTCCTCCGAAAACGAGTCTCCCGTTTGAAGCGCGAGGATATTTTTTATTGCTTTCCATGGTTATGAATTTAGTATTGCAAATATAGAATGTTGTTGGCGTGCAGTAAAATTAAATTCGGTGAACGGGGGAAGGTGGTCGGTAAATAGCGAAAAGCCTCTCGGGCTGACATATAACTTAAAGAAGTTCAATACATTTTTCCGAAATTACGAATTTTTCAAAAGGTAGCGTTAAGATTATGTTTTATTTTTGGATGGAAATACTTAAAATCTGGAAACATGAAGATACCCGGATTAATTGGTGGAGTTACCTGGACATCTACCATAGATTATTACAGGTTGATAAATAGGTTATCTAACAATCAATTGGGTAACCATGATACCCTGGAGGTTTTGCTTTATTCTGTGAATTTTGAAAAAGTCCTGCAAATGATGACACATCATCAATGGTCTGAAATAGAATTGTTATTTACTGAAAAAGCTAAGGCATTGAAAAATGCGGGAGCTGACTTTTTCGTGATCTGTTCAAATACATTGTCAAAAGTAGGGCAGCAGGTAGCTGCAGAAAGCAATTTACCTATTTTGGATATGGTTGAATCTGTGGCAAATGCTATTCACGAAAAAGAATTTGAGAAGGTGGCTTTTTTAGGAACCTCTTTTGCTATGAATGATTCTCATTACAGGAATGGTTTAAAATTATTTGGTATAGATGCTTATACTCCAGAATCGGACGAAAAGGAGATTATAAACCGGATTATCATGGAAGAGCTGGCTTATGACATTTTGAAACCTGAGAGTCGAAAAACAATTTTGAAGATAATGAATAACATGCAGCAGAAATATGATATTGAGGGTGTGATTCTTGGTTGCACAGAACTACCGATGCTTATTAAACAGGCTGACACTGCTATTCCGGTTTTCGATACAACTGAAATTCATGCAAAAGCAATTGTGGAATTTGCATTGAAATCCTAAATCTGATCTACATAAAAAATAGAAGGCCGCCTATAAAATAGGCGGCCTTCTTATATGAAATTGTTTTAACTATTCAATTTCCCAGGTGTTTCCACTGTTGAGCAATTCGTCAACCGTTTTGTAAGGGGAAACTTCTTTTTCATGTTCTACAGAATTCCAAACAGCATCTTCCAGTGTTTCAGAAACAACAGAACGTATCACACCCAAAGCCACAGGGAATTCAGGTGCTTTCATGCTGGCAAGCATGGTATGAATTCCAGCATCTTCGGTGGTCGGATCATGAACAAGAATGTCGTCCAAAGTAATTCCGTTTTCTCCTAAAGTGACAACTTTCAGCTGGGTTCCATCCAGGATCAATCCTTTTTCTTTGTTTTTGCCAAAGAGCATAGGTTTCCCTGCTTCCAGAATAAGCTGATAGTCATATTTAGTTTCTTTGCCGGAAATCAATTCATGTGCTTTATTGTTGAAAATAACGCAGTTTTGTAAAATTTCAACAATAGAAGTACCGTGATGCAAACCTGCTTCCAGGAAAACTTGTTGCATTAATTTTATATCTGTGTCAATGGCGCGGGCAAAGAATTTTCCGCCAGCTCCAATTACAAGGTTCCCAGCATTGAAAGGAGGTTCGAAACTACCCTGTGGAGAGGTCTTTGTTTTTTGACCTTTTGGTGTGGTTGGTGAATACTGTCCTTTGGTCAGACCGTAAATCTGATTGTTGAACATTAAATAATTAATATCCGGATTTCTACGGGCAATATGGATAAAATGGTTTCCACCAATAGCCATGGAGTCCCCGTCACCACTGATCATCCAAACACAAAGTTTAGGATTTGTAAGTTTGATGCCCATGGCCAGTGCTGCAGCACGACCATGAATTCCATGAATTCCATAAGTATTCATGTAATAAGGGAAACGGGAGGAACATCCAATACCTGAAACGACAACAAAGTCTTCCTTTTTATAACCCAATTTTTCTCCTACCAAAGGGAAAACATTTTCCACTGATTTCAAAATAGCATGATCTCCACAACCCGGACACCATTTTACCATTTGGTCGCTTTCAAAATCAAGTTTGGTAAGCTCTATTTCCTGAAGTTCTATTTTTTGATCCATGATCTTATTCATTTAAAAAGGCATCGAATTTTGTTTTCAGTTCTGACACCATAAATGGTAACCCTTGTACCTTATTATATTGTTCATATTTGAAATCGGGATGAGTCATACGAAGATAGTTTACGAATTGACCCATGTTAATTTCACAAACAATGATTTTCTTGAATTTTGAAAACACATCTTCCACATTCTTAGGTAATGGCATGATATGTTTAAAGTGAGCCAAGCTGATGGATTTTCCTTCTTCGCGCAGCTCTTCAACAGCAGTTAATAAAACGCCGTATGTGCCACCCCAACCTACAACCAGAACATCCCCTTCGGAATCACCTTCAACTTTTAGTTCAGGAATATAATTTGCAACGCGCATTACTTTTTCCTGACGTAAATCTGTCATCTTCTGGTGGTTTATCGGATCATGTGAAACATTTCCTGTAATATCTTCTTTTTCCAGACCACCAAGACGGTGTCTTAAACCAGGAGTTCCGGCAACAGCCCACAGGCGGTTTAATTTTTCCGGATTTCTTTTGTAAGGTTTGTAGTCCGGATCGTTAGCTTTAGCGATCGGAGGATGAATAGCTGGTAAGTCTGCAACTTTTGGAATTCTGAAAACTTCAGAACCATTTCCGATAGACCCATCTGTCAATAAAATAACCGGGGTCATGTGTTCCATTGCCAGTTTAGCTGACTCATAAGCTGAATAGAAAGCATCTGAAGCGCTTGAAGCAGCGATTACAATAACAGGAGCTTCTCCGTTTCTTCCGTAAAGAGCTTGCATTAGGTCAGATTGTTCCGACTTGGTGGGAAGTCCGGTAGACGGCCCGCCACGTTGTACATCAACAATAACCATAGGCAATTCCGTTATAACGGCAAGGCCAATGGCTTCACTTTTTAATGAAAGTCCGGGACCTGAAGTAGTAGTTATGGCCAATGCTCCGGCGAAACTACCTCCAATAGTAGAAACAATACCGGCGATTTCATCTTCAGCTTGCTGAGTAATGCAAGTGAATTGTTTATGCTTTGAAAGCTCCTGTAAAATATCGGTTGCAGGAGTAATAGGATAAGAACCTAAGTAAATATTTCTTCCGGAGCGTTCTGCTGCTGCCAGAAAACCCCATGCCGTAGCCAGGTTTCCGGTCACATTACGATAACGTCCTTTTTTCAGATTTGCTTTTTCAATGCGGAAAGTATTGGTGAAAGCCTCCATGGTTTCGGCATAGTTATAACCTGCTGCCAGTACTTTCTTATTTGCTTCAACAACGAGCGGATTCTTTTTGAATTTGCTTTCAAAATAGCTAAACGTTTTCGTGTAATCCCTGTTGAACAGATAAAAAATAACCCCAAGTGCAAACATGTTTTTTGACTTCAGAGCTGACTTGTTATCCAAATCAAGATCTTTTACTGATTCACGGGTCATTTCTGTAAGCGGTGCTTTAATAACCTGGTGATCGATCAGTGTGTCGTCCTCTAAAGGGTTAGAAGTCCAGCCAGCTTTTTCGAGGTTTTTATCCGTGAAGGAATCACTGTCAATAATGATGATTGCATCATCTTTAATCCATTTCAAATTTGCTTTTAATGAGGCAGGATTCATAGCTACCAACACATCAGCCAAATCGCCAGTGGTATGAACACTTTTTTGCCCAAAATGGATTTGAAAACCTGACACCCCTGAAATTGTGCCCTGAGGTGCCCTGATTTCGGACGGGAAATCAGGAAAAGTCGCAAAATCGTTTCCTGCAAAGGCAGTTGAATCTGAGAAAAGGCTACCTGTTAACTGCATTCCATCACCTGAATCACCAGCAAATCGAACAACAGCAGACTTCAGTTCAACCACTTTATCTTTTTTCGTTGTCATATAATTTTATTGTTAATAAAACACGGCAAAATTAAGGCAATTATTTTCCTAAACGCCATTCAATGCTTTTTTTTTTAAAACGATTGAAATAACATATTTATATAAATTATATATTTTAAATTCTTTATATAAATCAGTTTAAAACTAAAGCTGTAAATTATATAATGATGGAAAATTCAACAGAAATGCGTGTAACTAAACGTGATGGACAACTACAAGAGGTTGCGTTTGATAAGATTTTAGAGAGAGTAAAAAAACTAGGTCAAGAAGCAGGAATTCATATTAATTACTCTTCACTTGTAATAAAAGTTATAGACCAGTTATATGATAAAATTCCAACAGCAAAGATTGACGAACTTGCTGCTGAACAATGCGCGTCACTATCAACAAATCATCCAGATTATGCGACACTATCAGCTCGTATTATTATTTCAAATCATCAGAAAAATACTGACTCTGTATTCTCAAATGTTATGATGACATTACATGAGTTTACTGATAGTAAAGGACAAAATAAGCCACTTGTTTCTCAAAAACTTTGGGATTTTACACATAATTATTCTGAACAATTAAACCAAATGATTGATCACGAGAGAGACTATTTAATCGATTATTTTGGCTTTAAAACACTAGAAAGAG
>JACZJI010000145.1 GCA_014860665.1 Bacteroidales bacterium
TATTAAAAGACTGTAAAATAGATAATTTATAGATAATATATGGATAATAATAAAAGTTGTTTTATCTTTGAATGGATACTTTATAGATAAACTATGGATAAATTTTTAAATACGCTCAATTTTGATTTCAAAACTAATCAGCAAATTTTAAAACTGATAAGTTACATTGATGCGTTCAAAGGGAAATGGAATATTGTTGAACAAAGGGAAAACATTTATTTAAAGGAGCTTAGAAAAATAGCCACTATTGAATCAATTGGTTCTTCAACTCGCATTGAGGGTGCACAATTAACGAATGAGGAAGTAAAAGAACTTCTTGAAAATATGGAAATCAAGAAGTTGAAAACAAGAGACCAACAAGAAGTTATTGGTTATTACGATGTCCTCGAGATTATTTATGAAAGCTATGCTGAAATACCTATATCCAAAAACTATATTCAACAGTTACATCAAAGGTTATTGAAGCATAGCACGAAAGATGAACGACATCGGGGAAATTATAAGAATTTATCAAATAAAGTTGTTGCAAATTACCCGGTTGGAATTCAAAAGGTAATTTTTAATACAACAGAACCACATCTCGTTGAAAGTGAAATGGTGGCTTTAATTGATTGGACAAACAAACAAATTGAGCTAAAAGAAATTCATCCATTAATAATTATTGGATTATTCATTTATGAGTTTCTTTCAATTCACCCGTTTCAGGATGGGAACGGCAGGCTTTCAAGACTTTTGACCAATCTTTTATTATTGAAAAATGATTATCAATTTATTCAGTACATATCGTTTGAAAATTTGGTCGAGCAAAAGAAAAAGTCATATTATGAGGCGTTAATGGATGGACAAAAAGACAGATATACTGATAGTGAACACATAAACAGTTGGATTATATTTTTCTTATCTTCCCTGGAAACCCTAATTCAAAGACTCGAACAAAAATATGATGTATTCAAATCAAAAGGCGGGTATTTGAATGACAGACAGAAAAAAATTAAAGAGTTTATTGAAGATAATCAGCCTATAAAGCTAAGTGATTTGACAAAAGAGTTTCCCGGAATAACAGTACACACCTTAAAAAAGGATTTACAATATTTAAAAACTGAACAAATAATTGACTTGATTGGGAAAAACAGAGGGGCAATATATGTGATTAAGGAAAAATAAAATACTTGCCCTAATAGAGAACTGAACAAAGCAATCCTGATAAACCGGGATGACTAACAGCCCTTAGTGCCAGCAAACATTAGAAAATACTTTGAGTAGTACCCTGTTGAAAAAGGTCAAAATGCTTATTTCATACCCAAATCATTCCTTTTTCCTACCAAATTCATACCTTTATAACAAGATACCCGGACTAACTTTGCTTGAAAATGTTTTATGAACCATTAAATCTTATTATCATGAAAAACAGAGCAATTTTATTATTACTGGGTCTAATGATCAGTAGTAGTTTTGTTTTTGGTCAAGCGTCAAAGGATACCTTGCAGAAAGATTCCATTTATTCACAGTATAAAGGTTATTTTTCGGCAGAACAAAGTTGGCAGATATCTGAAGAAGCCTATAAAAAACAATTAGAAGCAGCGGGATTGTCTGAAAATGAAATCAAACAAAAAGTCCAGGAATTTGAAAAACAGAAGGAAGCATTAATTGAAAGAATAAAAAAACAATTGAAATCAGCTGAAAAACAAAGACAACTCGCAGAAATTCAAAGACAGCAGGCAGATACATTAAGACAGGAAGCTAAAAAACTGAGACAGCAGTTTGAGGAACAACAAAAGCAAGCCGGTATTGAAAGGGGGAAAGCCTCTGAACAGCGGAGATTAGCTGAAATTGAGAGAAAAATGGCAGAAAACCAGCGAAAGGAAGCTGAAGTTCAAAGAACGATGGCTGAGGAACAGCGAAAATTAGCCAAGGAATGGAAAAACACTGTTCAGAGTTTATTGCATGAAAACATCACTATGTCCGGAAAAGACTCCAAATCAAAATATGTAAAATTAAAAATCGCCAAAAGGAATACCCTGTTTTTTAATGTAAGTGCCGTGATAAATTCGGGAAACGTTTTAATTGAAATTTTCAATCCTAAAGGGCAAAAAGAGGGAGAGCTTTCTTTAGAGCATCGCGAAGGATCAACTACCAAAACAGACAGGTTTTCGGGCAATACTTCAGGTTCTCTGAATAAAATAATTAATTCGCCGGAAACCGGAGATTGGGAAGTAAAAGTTAAGCCTAAAAAATCAAAGGGTCATATTATTATTTCAGTTACCCAACACATAAAACCGGCGATTTGATGCATAAAATGTTCAGAAATATTGTCATTACCCTATTCCTGTGTGTCAGCTTAAGTCCTCGTGTCTTTGCTGGCACATCGGGCTATATCAGGGGGACATTATTACTTGACAATAGCTGGGATCGAATCGTTTATATTTCACTGATCGGAACTTTTGAGAAAGAATATACCGTATCAGACAATATGATTACCGGAAGTTCACCCATCGATAGTTTGGGCAGGTTTACAATTAATCTGGATAATCTGCCAACGGGCTGGAGTCTTCTTCGTTTACATGTGGTAAAAAAGGGAGATCCACCGGCATCCCTGATTATTGGCGGTTTGGATGAGAATTATTGCTTCATCGTCGCTAACCGTGACTCAAAAATAGAAATCCATAATACTTTGGGGAAACCCATTTTTCAAAATTTATCTTTTTCGGGTGCCCCGTACTTAAAGACGATGGAATACATAACAAATCTGTCTGATTACCCTAATTCTATAGATTATGAAAATTCACTGATCCAGAAGAAATTTGTTGAAGAAGTGGTTTCTGAAAAACTGAAAACAATTGCGGATACCTGCAAAAATCCATTGGTTTCTCTTTACTCATTGTATCAAACAGATTTCCTTTCTGACTATGCGAAAAACCCAGCGTTTTATAAAGAGTATTTGTCTAAATGGAGCAACAACAACAGTTCCTATTTTAAATCGTTCAGACGACAATTTCCTCATTCGGAAAAACCTGTATGGCCCTATATTATGATATTCCTATTCATAGCTGCCATTATTTCCGGAACCGTATTCGTCAGAACCAGAAAGAGCGGGAAAATAAAAAACCTGAGCGTTCAGGAACGAAGGATCTTTGAATTACTGAAAAAAGGAGCCACCAATCAAGAAATTTCAGACGAATGTAATATTGAGCTTAGTACCGTAAAATCACATGTAAGCAGTATTTTTTCAAAACTGAATATCAAATCCCGTAAAGAAGCCATGAATGTAAAGGTGAAGTGAACTACGCCAGCAGACAAAGAACTGAGCTGCAACCTAAAAGGTCAGCAGGTTTTCACCTGATTATAATCCGCCGTTATCCCTGCATTTCGGTGAATCAAACGGACGTTTCGGGCCGTTGAGCAGATGTTTCGGTGCATCGAGTATCTATTTCGGTTCATTGAGCACTTATTTCGATCCATTGAGCAGATGTTTCTGTGCACTGAGTATCCATTTCGGTCCGTTGAGCACTAATTTCGATGCATTGAGCACCTATTTCGGTGCATTGAGCAGATGTTTCTGTGTATTGAGCATCTATTTCGATCCGTTGAGTACTTATTTCGGTGCGTAAAGAATACGTTTCCGTCATTTATTGTTAATCACCTGGAGCGTTTGTAACGTGCACCAGTCAGTGTTCTGTGCTCTATGTCCATTTTTCATTTTTCCTTCGTTTAGGCCCACCAACCTCCTTACCCAAATAAAACGCAGAGCCTACAGGTTTTTTCTATACTTTTGAATTTCCTCAATAGGTTTTCCGTTCTGAACATAAAGCATTCTTATCATGAAAAATTTAAAAAAGTGGATCGCTTTAATCGTAGTAGTCATCGCACTACTTTATTTACTGGGTTTATTTATCGATTATTACGCTGACTGGCTCTGGTTTAATAATTTACATTACGCCTCTGTCTTTAGTACAATGGTTTTTGCCCAGCTGATATCCTTCGTGGTATTCTTCATCATTTTCTTCATATTTGCGGCTATCCACATCAATATTGCTTTCCGAAGGGGAAGTCCGAGCCGGCAAAACAGTTTTTTGCCCGAGGATGATCCAAGACAGCTGATCCTGCCTTTATATCGCGGTAAAGCTATTGTCTGGTTCTGGGGCGCGGTTATCACATTTTTTGCCATTATTCTGGGTGCATCCGCAGGCAGTCACTGGAGTCAGTTTTTACAATTTACACATCCTGTCTCTTTCCACCTCACAGAACCCATTTTCGGAAAAGACGCTGGTTTTTATGTTTTCAAACTCCCGACATATTCATTTATATCCGGTTGGTATCTGTTTATGGTAGTAATTACCTTTATAGGTGTTGTTTTTTCCTATTATCTTGATAGTGCGTTTGTAGTTACAGGAAGCCACTTCCACATCCCTGCTTCGGTTAGAAATCATCTTTTCAATTTGGCAGGATTCTTTTCATTAGGAATTGCCGGTTCATATCTGATAAAGCTTTTTAATATTTTATACTCCTCGAACGGCGTAGCTTACGGGCCATCCTACATGGATGTTCATGCCCAGATACCTGCTTACTGGACAATTCTTGCAGTAACCCTGATCATAACGTTACTGCTGTTTTTTGCACCCTTTTTAAAGAAAAAGAAAACCATCTTATATGCCATTGCAGCCTGGGCCGTTGTTCTGGTTGGATTTGTCTGGATTTATCCCAGTTTCATTGAACAATATGTTGTAAAACCCAACGAGTTGCAAAAAGAAACTCCTTACATTCTGAATAATATAAAATTCACACAGGAAGCTTACGGACTGAACAAAATACAAACCCAGCCTTTTCCTGTGAATCAAAATCTGACTTACGCTAATATTAAAGACAACTACCATACTATTGAAAATATCCGCTTGTGGGATCGCAGACCCCTGATTCAAACATTTAAACAGCTTCAGGAAATTCGTCTTTACTACGACTTTAACTCGGTTCAGATAGACCGTTATAATTTTAATAAATATACAGAAGTTGCTATTGCCGCACGTGAATTGCCTGCTTCTCAGATTCCGATCCGTGCCCAGACCTGGGTAAACGAACATTTGATTTATACTCATGGCTACGGCATTGTTATGAATCCTGTAAATAAGATTACTCCTGACGGGATGCCGGATTTAATTGTGAGAGACATTCCCCCGACTACGACGGTGCCTTTGAATTTAAAACAAATGGCCATTTATTATGGAGAAGAAACCAATCAGTACGTGTTGGTTAATACAAAGGCCAAGGAATTTGATTATCCGAAAGGTGATGAAAACGTCTATAACTACTATTCAGGCAAAGGGGGCGTAAAAATTTCAAACTTTTTCACCCGGTTGGTCTTTGCCTGGAAATTCTCAGACATCAAAATTCTGCTGACCGGTTACATTACTGATCAGAGCAGAATCATGTTTTACAGAAACATTATGGATCGCGACCAAACCGTTGCTCCTTTCCTTTCTTACGACAGCCAGCCTTATCTTGTTGTGGGTAAAGACGGCCATCTGTACTGGATTCATGATGCTTATACAACGAGTAATATGTTTCCGTATTCGGAACCGGTATATCAGAATGCAATTGAAAGAAGTATCAACTACATTAACAATTCGGTGAAAGTTGTTATTGATGCATACAATGGCGATGTTAATTATTACGTGATTAATCCAAACGATCCTATAATTCAGTCTTTCGAAAAGATTTATCCGCACTTGTTCAAACCTTTCAGTGAGATGCCTGACTTCCTGAAATCACACATCAGGTATCCTACAGATCTGTTTAATATTCAGGCCAAGATGTACAATGTGTATCACATGACAGATCCGAAAGTGTTCTACAATCAGGAGGACTACTGGGCAATTCCGAAAGAGGTATACAACAATGGCCAGCAGGATATGTTTCCTTACTACATTATCATGCGTTTGCCGGGCTCGGAAAAAGAAGAATATATTTTGATGATTCCGCTTTCGCCTTCCAACAAAGACAACATGATCGCGTGGATGTGTGCCCAGTGTGATGCTCCGAATTATGGTAAACTGATTGTTTATACACTTCCAAAGGATAAACTGATCTATGGCCCGATGCAGATTGAAGCAAGAATCAATCAAAAACCGGATATCTCTTCCGAATTAACTTTATGGGGACAACAAGGTTCACAGGTTATCAAGGGAAATCAGTTAGTCATTCCTATCGATAACTCATTCATCTATGTGGAGCCAATCTACCTGCAGTCGGAACAAGGACAAATTCCTGAGTTAAAGCGTGTGATTGTAGCTTATAACGACCGCATAGAAATGCGTCAAACTTTGGATGAGGCGTTGGAGGCTGTATTCAATGTTTCGGATACAACGAGTCAGCAAGCACGCGCAGTAGCCCCTGTTTTAGGAAAGGTGGTTACCACTCTTTCTGCCAGAGCACAGGAAGCTCTTGATCATTACAACAAAGCGCTTCAATATCTTAAAGATAACGATTGGTCGGGTTACGGAAAAGAACTCGACCAGTTGAAGGCAATTCTGACCGAAATGTCGCAAAAGAAAAGCCTTCCCGTTGAGATCAATAAGGTTAAAAAATAATATAGCCAACAAAAGTTTTTACATATGGATAAAAACAAAATTGGTTTATTAGCAGCAGTTTCTATTGGTATCGGCGGAATGGTCGGCGGAGGTATTTTTGCCGTTCTGGGTCTTGCCGTTGAATTGTCGAAAGGAGGCACGCCCATTGCCTTTCTTTTTGCCGGTATTATTGCACTGATTACCTCCTATTCCTATGCGCACCTTTCGCTTACTTATCCCAATAAGGGCGGGACTGTTAAGTTTATGAATGTAGGTTTTGGAAAGAACGTTTTCAGTGGCGGCACCAACAACCTTCTTTGGATCAGTTATATCATCATGCTTTCTCTGTATGCTTCTGCTTTTGGGGCTTACGGAGCCAGCATTATTAAAATAACCGGCAACTTCACCGTTGACAAGCACATATTGCTTTCAGCCATTATAATCTTCAGCACGCTGCTGAATTACATCAGCTTTAAAGCTGTAAGTATTGCTGAATCTTTTGCTGTTTATATCAAGATCTTTATTCTGGTGATCTTTGTAATTATTGGATTTTATGGTTTGGGAAGCAGCCATTTCATCAGTCAGCTCAATATTGAGCACTGGGTAGGTCCCTTTAAAATGCTGAGCGGAGGGATGGTTATTTTTGTGGCTTACGAAGGTTTTGAGCTAATAGCCAATGCAGCTCCGAACATTAAAAATCCGGGTAAGAATGTCCCTCGCTCCTATTACTATTCAGTTCTGTTCGTTATTTTGCTTTACATCCTTATTGCTATTATTACGGTAGGCTCGGTTTCATTTGGAAAAATTGCAACCGCTCAGGAATACGTGTTGGCAGTGGCTGCAGAACCAATGCTTGGGAAAATTGGTTTTATGATCATCGGCATCACCGCGCTGATTTCAACTTTTTCAGCCATTAATGTGAGTCTTTATGGTGGAAGCCGTGTTAATTTTGAGCTGGCAGAAGATGACGAAATTTCACATGAATTCACCACAATTTTCTGGAATGAGCCCATCGGTCTTTTGGTAACAGCCGTGCTTACGTTGGTTATTGCCAACATTTTCAATCTCGAAAGCATTTCGACGTCAGGAAGTGCCGGATTCTTGCTTATCTTTGGTTTGGTAAACTTTGTCAATTATAAGTTAGCCAAAGAAACAAGCTCTTTGAAGTTTTTATCCTTGTCAGGATTTCTGCTTTGCTTTATTGCCCTCGTGGCGTTGATGGTTCAACAGTTTCGAACCAGACCCGAAGGGGCAATCATTGGATTATCGATCATTGTATTTGCTTATATACTGGAATGGATTTTTAAAAAACTGGATAAGACAACCAATCAACCTGCATAAAAATGCATTACCTGGAAACCATATCACCCGACTTCATCAATTTTATTTTGGTGACCCTGATGTCGCTGTTAATAGGACTGGAACAAAGGCACCGCCATATGGAAGACTTACCGGAAACACTTTACGGAACCGATAGGACTTACACATTCACAGGTATTTTAGGATTTGTTTTATACGTCATCTCTCCAGATAATTTATTCCCGTTTGTAGCCGGAGGATTTGCCATTGTGGTATTTCTCGGCATTTTCTACTGGAAACGAATCATAACCCAAAACAGATATGGGATCACTTCCATGATTGTGTTATTGATAACCTATTGCCTGGGACCTCTTTTGTATATTAAACCTCTCTGGCTTACTATTTTGTTAGTAACCACAATTTTGATATTTATTGAATTAAAATCGCAGTTCAAAACCCTTACGGGTCTGTTTGATAACAACGAATTTATTACCCTTGCCAAATTCATGATTATTGCGGGTATTATTTTGCCCATGCTTCCCGACAAAATCATAAGTGCTGAAATACCAATTTCTCCCTATAAAATTTGGTTGGCCGTTGTGGTGATTTCAGGTATTTCCTATTTAAGCTATCTTATTCAGAAATTTATTCTCCCTTCCAAAGGACTGGTTATTACAGGAATTCTTGGGGGAATGTACAGTAGTACTGCCACGACATTAGTATTGGCAAGAAAGAGTAAGAACACAGAAGCTCCCGGCCTGATTTCTTCCTCTATCATTCTGGCTACAGGCATGATGTTTATCAGGGTTTTAATCCTGGCATTTATCTTTAACGCAAAGTTGGGCGAAGTGCTCATGGTTCCTATTCTTTCCCTGATGGCACTCACCATGGTAGTAGCCTGGATTGTAAACAAAACAGGAGAAAAGACAGAGGAAAAAGTGGTTCATAAAGCCAATGACCGGAACCCACTGGAGTTTAAGACAGCTCTCCTGTTTGCCGCCCTGTTTGTTATTTTTGCTTTGGTCACCAGATTTGTATTAGACAGATTTGGAGTAAAAGGACTCGACCTTCTGTCGTTGATAGTAGGTGTTACAGATATCGATCCTTTTCTGTTAAGTATGTTCACAGGGAAATATGATATACTCCTCACAGCAATGGCCCATGCAACATTAATTGCCGTTACTAGCAACAACCTCATCAAGCTTGGATACGCTCTGTTTTTTGGAAGTAAAAATCTATGGAAGCCATTGATTACCGGTTTTGCAATCATCATTGCAGCCAGTGTTCTTTTTATCATTTTTTAAAGTGAGTCTGTTTTAGACCAATGACCTTCTGGATGAAAAAACCTTAGTTTTGCAGTAAATAACCATTATGAAATTGCTTAAAGGTAGCAGGGAAAAGGAATACTGGTTGTTGGCATCGGTATTTCTGAACATCTTTTTTTCCGTAACCAAATTGTTCTGGGGCTGGCATTTCTCCTCTACGGTAGTATTGGTTGACGGAATTCACAGCATTTCTGACGTATTTGGTGCTTTCCTGATTTTTATGGCTTTGCGGATTTCAGGACGAAAGTCCAGGCTTTTTCCATTCGGGCTTAACAAACTGGAGGACATGGCTGCTATCCTTGGCGGACTTGCCATAGTTTTTGCTGGTTACGAGATTATCCGCAATGCTTTTTTTGGTCATGGTATAAAATCTCCCTCCAATATTCTGGGCACCTTTCTGTTTATTCTTGGAATTATCATTCTTGAGTCTTTGTTTTATTTCTTTGAAAGAAAAGCAGCCCGACGTTTGGAATCCCCAGGTGTTAAAGCTGACGCCGCAAACTGGCTGGGAGACATAGGAACCAGTTTTGTCGTATTGGCGGGTATTGTAGGATATTATTTTTCTATTCCGTACGCAGAAAAAGTGGCCGTTGTCCTCATTGTTGTTATGATTCTTTACAGCGCTTTTGGTATATTAAGAGATGCTGTTCTCACCCTGCTGGATGCTTCTGTTGACCTGGAAACCATACGAAAAGCACGACAAATCATTCGACATTTTACAGAGGTAAGCCGCATTGAAAAGCTTTATATCCGACGTTCCGGAAGTATGCTTATAGCAGATATTGTTCTGCAGGTGAATCAAAAAAGCATGGAAAAAGCGCATCTGCTCATTGATAAAATCGAGCAAAGTCTTTATCGCGAAATTCCAAATCTGGACACGGTAACCATTCATTACGAGCCCGGACAGAAAAGTTTCACAACTTTGGCAGTGCTACTGGACGACACAAAAAAGAATATTGCTACATCTTTTTATAAAACTGAATGGATAGAAATTAAACAAATCAGCGCAGAAGGGAAACTATTACACTCGAATATGGTTTCTAATCCGGTAAACAACTTGCCTAAAGGGAAAGCCATTCGGCTTGCTGCCTGGCTTATTGAACAGAAAATAGACAAGCTGATTTTTGATCCGGAAGACATGGAAGATGACTTGAAAACTTTATTTACAGCCCTTGGAATAGAAATCCTCAACAGCCACCAATTTGTCTCTCTTTGAGAGCCCTAAGACTTTCACAACAGTTTAAATAAACATTAATTTTCTCAAAAGTCTTGTTTTGGATTTTATTTATGTCGTATGTTTACGTCATAAAACATAATGACCATGACTTTCTCAAAAAAAGAAGCTTTTAGTGATGAATTTCAGGAGATCGCTGCCTTTACCAAAGCGTTATCGCATCCTGCAAGGCTGGCAATACTGGATTTTCTTGCAAAGCAGAACCAATGTGTCAGCGGGGATATTACCGATGAAATTCCTCTTAGCAGGACTACTGTTTCACAACATTTACAGGAGTTGAAAAATGCAGGACTGCTGAAGGGTACGGTTTCCGGAACTCGTGTTTATTACTGTCTGGAAACCGAAAAATTAAAAGAAATGAAAGAAAAGTTGCATGCCTTTATGGAAAAGCTGTCTTCCAATCAAACACAATGTTCAATTTAACTAATAAAAATTAATACCATGAAAATTCTCATACTTTGCACCGGAAATACCTGCCGCAGTCAGATGGCGGAAGGTTTTTTGAAAAACCTTGACCAAAATCTTGAAGTGTACTCCGCCGGCACAGAACCCGGCGAAAAAGTGCATCCCAAAGCAATTCAGGTGATGAAAGAAAAAGGAATAGAAATTGGAAATACTGCTCCAAAATCCGTGAATGAATTCATTTCGACCCCCTTCGATTATGTCATTACCGTTTGTGATGGTGCCCGGGAAAAATGCCCTGTTTTTCTGGGTACAGTAACTCACCGTCTGCATATTGGTTTTGACGATCCCGCCGACGCTACCGGAACGGAGGAAGAAATCCTGGAAGTTTTCCGCAGGGTGCGGGATGAGATCTTCCGCGACTTTATGAAATTCTATTTTGAACATGTAAAATAACAACAGTTCATGAAAACGACTCAACGACTCTCTTTTCTCGACCGCTACCTGACACTTTGGATCTTTCTCGCCATGCTGGCAGGTGTTTTTTCGGGATATCTTTTCCCAGCCATCGCAAAGTTCTGGGACAGCATGAGCAGCGGTACTACAAATATTCCCATTGCCATCGGACTCATCCTGATGATGTATCCGCCGCTGGCAAAAGTCAAATATGAAGAGCTGAAGGACGTTTTTTCCAATGTAAAAATTCTGTCGCTTTCGCTGATATTAAATTGGTTCATCGGGCCGCTTTTAATGTTTTTCCTGGCGATTGTTTTTCTGCACAACCATCCCGAATACATGATCGGCCTCATTCTCATTGGACTCGCCCGTTGCATTGCCATGGTCATTGTGTGGAATGATCTTGCTGACGGCGACAGGGAATATGCTGCCGGGTTGGTGGCTTTCAACAGCATCTTTCAGGTACTGTTCTTTTCTGTTTACGCCTGGCTTTTTATCACCATAATGCCCAAATGGTTTGGTATGACTTCCTTTCACGTAAATATCACCATGGGAGAAATCGCCCAGACGGTTGCCATTTACCTGGGAATACCTTTCGTGGCGGGCATCATTTCACGTTTCGGACTCATAAAACTGAAAGGCAAAGACTGGTATGAAAAGAAGTTCATTCCCAGGATCAGCCCCATCACATTGGTTGCCTTGCTGTTTACCATTATTGTAATGTTTTCCTTAAAAGGGCAAACTATTGTGAAATTGCCACTTGACGTGCTTTTGATTGCCATCCCGTTGATCTTTTACTTTGTCATCATGTTCGGGATATCCTTTTTCCTGGGAAAGAAATCCGGTGCCAATTATCCCCAAACAACCACCGTTTCTTTTACTTCGGCAAGCAACAATTTTGAACTGGCTATTGCTGTGGCTGTGACTGTTTTCGGGATTAATTCAGGAGAGGCGTTTACTGCAGTTATAGGACCTTTGGTGGAAGTTCCTGTGATGATCATGCTTGTAAATGTGGCACTGAGCTGGCGTAAAAAGTATTTCAGTAAATCATCATTGAACAAAGTCTGAATCAGATTCGGTAATAGAATTGATTTTTCCTTACCTTGCAAATAGCTTGTCTTATAAACATGAAATCAAGAGTAAAGCTTTTTATAATCCTGGCCATTATTATGGTGGTAAGCTTTGTCGTTTTTCCACGACAAAATCCCAAACCCATTCATTATGTGGATCGGGCAACAGGTCAGATCAAAACCGAAAAAGTTGTTTCCGAAAGGGCACTCTACTGGCTTTACAACAATCCATTGGGAAAGTTGACTCTGCAAGCGCTGATGAAACGAAAAATTGCCACCGAATTTTATGGCTGGCTGATGCACACGCACTGGTCCGCCAGAAAAATTGAGCCATTTATCAAAACATACCACATCGACACGAATCTGTTTCAAAAGCAGGATTACCATTCCTTTAATGACTTCTTTATCCGGAAACTCAAACCTGGCGCCAGGAAAATCGACACAGCCCTGAATGTGGTGGTATCACCGGCAGACGGGAAAGTTTTTGCTTTTAAGGATATTGCCGGACAAAGTTTTATCGTGAAAGGATACCAGTTTAACCTGAAAAGTTTTTTGCAAAACGATTCTCTGGCCAAAATTTATCGTGATGGCAGCCTGCTGCTTTTCCGGCTCTGCCCTACCGACTATCACCGGTTTCATTTTCCTGTGAGCGGGGAACTCTCAAAAATCATAAAAATTAAGGGAGATTATTATTCAGTCAATCCGATCGCACTGAGACAACGGATTAAAATCTTCTGTGAAAACAAAAGAGAATACCAAACCATTAACAACCCTGTTTTCGGGAATGTAATTATGGCAGAAATCGGTGCGACAATGGTGGGAAGTATTGTTCAGACTTTTCATGGAAATGAAGCAGTAAAAGGTGCTGAAAGCGGTTACTTCCAGTTCGGTGGCTCATCTATCATCCTGCTTTTCCAACCTGGAAAAATTAAAATCGATCCCGATCTGATCAGAAATACACAAGATCATCTGGAAACATCCATTGAGATGGGAGAACATGTTGCCACGAGGCACAATCAGTAAGCTTTCTTAATCAACTTCAAATCTGAAAGTTAAAAAATACAAATTCATTTGTAATCTATTTGGAATTATTCTAAATTTGTTGGACGTTCATTTTTTCTGTTGAAAAAGCGATAAGTTTGGTTTGTTACTTATTAACAAAAACTTATTTAACTTACTGTTCTACAGTCATAAGACAGACTAACTTACTTTTCGATTTGCAAAATTGATCATAGGCATAAAATGCTCTTAAATACCATTAAATGTTTCACTTAAAATGCATAAACTATGTTAAATAAGATCTCCGGTTTTGCGGATTACCTGCAGAAGTATCAGGAAAGTATTGCCGACCCGGAAAAGTTCTGGGCACAAATTGCAGAAGCTAATTATTGGCATAAGAAATGGGATCAGGTAGTCGAATGGCGTTTTGATGGTCCCAAAGCTCCGGACGTGAAATGGTTTTTAAACGCCAAACTGAACATCACGGAGAACATTTTTGAGCGAAACATGTTTTTGCGGAAAGATCAGACGGCACTTATCTGGGAGCCTAATGATCCCGCTGAAAAGGAAATCAAGTTAACATACGGCGAACTCTTTGATAAAGTCAAACAGTTTGCTAATGCACTGTTGAATCTTGGTGTGAAAAAAGGGGACCGTGTGGCTATTTATCTGCCGATGGTTCCCGAACTGGCCATTGCCATGATGGCATGTGCCCGGATTGGAGCTATCCATTCCATCATTTTTGCCGGTTTTTCATCAACGGCCTTAAGCGACAGGATTGTGGACGCCAGCGCCAAGGTGCTGATCACTTCCGACGGAGGATTCCGCGGTAATAAGATCATCCCTCTAAAAGAAATTGCGGACGAAGCACTGAAAAAAAGCCCCAGCGTAGAACACGCTGTCGTTCTCAAACGTACCGGAAAAGAAATAACGATGACGACTGGCCGGGATGTTTGGTGGCATGATGTCATTAAAGGCATGAGCACAGAAAACAAAGCAGAAGTCATGGATGCCGAAGACACACTTTTTATTCTTTATACTTCCGGCTCTACTGGTAAACCAAAAGGCGTAGTTCATAGCCAGGCCGGATACATGGTTTATAGCGAATATACTTTTAAAAATGTGTTTCAGTACAGCGAAGGAGACATGTATTGGTGCACTGCCGATATCGGCTGGGTGACCGGCCACTCTTACATTATCTATGGGCCGCTTCTGGCCGGAGCTACCTCCATCATGTTCGAGGGGATTCCGACATTCCCTGATGCAGGCCGATTCTGGGACATTGTCGACAAGTACAAAGTCAATCAGATCTATACAGCTCCTACGGCCATCCGTGCTTTGATGGCGCAGGGCGACGAATGGGTTGAAAGTCACGACCTGAGTTCATTGAAAGTTCTTGGAACTGTTGGAGAGCCAATCAACGAAGAGGCATGGCACTGGTACCACGACATGGTTGGAAAAGGTCGTTGCCCTATTGTGGATACCTGGTGGCAGACTGAAACCGGCGGAATGCTGATCAGCCCGCTGGCAGGAATTACGCCTACTAAACCCACGATGGCCACACTTCCTTTACCGGGAATTCAACCGATTTTGGTGGATCAGGAAGGGAATGAGATCCAAGGAAATGCCGTACAAGGAATTCTTTGCATCAAATACCCGTGGCCGGGCATGCTACGCACCACCTGGGGCGATCACGATCGCTGCTACCAGACCTATTTCTCCACTTTTAAAGGACTTTATCTTACGGGAGATGGGGCGAAACGTGACGAAGAAGGATACTACCGCATCATTGGCCGTATCGATGACGTTATCAACGTCTCAGGACACAGAATTGGAACCGCCGAAGTGGAAGATGCCATTAACGAGCATCCAAAAGTGGTAGAGTCTGCAGTGGTTGGATATCCCCATCCCATCAAAGGTTCCGGAATTTATGCATATGTGATCACTGAATCATTATCAGATGAAGAGCAGAAAAACATTGAAGCGGAAATCCGGGATACCGTAAATAAATTGATTGGATCTATTGCCAAACCTGATATCATTCAACTGGTTAGCGGACTCCCCAAAACTCGTTCCGGAAAAATCATGAGACGTATCCTTAGGAAAATAGGCGAAGGCGACGCTACCAATCTTGGTGACATTTCCACGTTGCTTGATCCTGACGTCGTGGAAGACATTATTTCAGGAGCCAAGGTGGAAGTAAAACGATAAAAATCTTAGAAAAAAGCCGGTGGCTCCCGTTCCCTGATGTCGTTACCATGAGAAAGAAGACATCCTGCTTGCAAGAAGGGAGCCACCGGCTGAAATATTTTAATAAGGACTATCTTTTTGACCTTATTTTGTTTAATGGTCAAATTAAAGTAAAAAAATTTTATGCAGCCATCCCTTTTACGATAATATTTATTAAATCTTCAAAATACGGGCTGAACTCATCGTATTTATCCTGAAGGAAGAAAGGAATTTCCAATCCCTTAAGCACCATAATAAAAACATCAAGAAGCACATCCATCTTGTCCCGCTGGTCAGCAAATATTCCCTCTTCTATCCCTTGTTTAATAATGCTTTTCAACTGACCTTTTTCCCAATTGTCCATGTCAGTTCTGAGATTATCCAGAAATTCAAAATGTTCGAAAAAATCTGCTTTTAGCGTTTCCTGGTAATTTGCCGATTGCTTTAGAACTGACATTCTGGTAAGAAGGTATTTTTTATATTTTTCTGTTGCATTCAGTTTAGTATCAGTAACAACCAGGGCCAGTTCTCTTTTCAGATTGTCGAGTTCCAGGGCAACTACCTCCGTAAACAAATCTTCTTTACTTGTAAAGTGGTAATACAGAGAACCTTTTGCCTTATGAGCACTACGGGCGATTTCATCCATAGAAGTTTTATAAAACCCAAATCGACTGAAAATGCGCGTTGCTACAGTAAGAATTTTCTCTCTGGTTTTGTCCATATTTTTAACCTTCAACGGTTTTCAAAGCTAAAATGACTATTTAGCCTTCATCGTTCAAATCTAAGAATTATTTCTTTGTCGACCATGTACTATACCGTTATTAAAATAAATTTACTTACCTTTGAGAGAAACCCGGTTTTTATATCAAGAATTTCAGCCATTTAAAGGGGGTCATTAATGTGATCTTTAAATTATAAGGTTCCTATTTCTGAGAATAATCATTTCAATCATATCGCTTCTAAAAAGGAAAAACGTTAAACAATTAAAAACTAAAAAAATGAAAAGGATAAAGTTGATTATTATGTTGTTCCTGGCCACAGCGACAGTAACAAGCTTTGCGCAGTCATCTTCAAGTAAATTCACATTGGGCATCTTTGGCGGATTAAACATTCCAAGACTTAGCGGAGGAGGTAATAATGAGTTAAGCCGTGATTATACTTCTCGCTCCGGTGAGGCTTTCGGTTTTACTTCCAATCTGGATTTGGGAGCAAACTTCTCGCTGCGTACCGATCTACTATATTCCAGTGAAGGAGGAAAACGAAACGGATTCCAGGCAATTGATGCAACATCAATGAATCCTCTTGCTCCTGCCGGAACCTATTTCTATGCCGATTTCAAAAGCCAGTCAATTTTAAATTATTTAGAATTACCGGTCATGTTAAAATATTCAATTCCTATTAAATATTCTAATTTTTATATTGATTTTGGGCCATATTTGGGATATCTGATAAGCGCAAGCCAAAAAACCAGCGGATCAAGTATTGTTTATGCGGACAGGGCGAAAACAACACCTATTACCATAAATCCGCAAACAGGCGAACCTTATGCTGTTTCTTTTAATGCCACCAACGATGTTACCAGCAGTATTAATACGCTAAATGTCGGTATTACCGGAGGCATAGGATATGCGCAACATATTGGAAAAGATCAGCTTGTTCTGGATATCAGAGGAGCCTATGGCTTAAATTATGTACAAAAGAGTTCTGCTGATGGAACCAGCCACACAGGAAATTTGCTGATATCTTTGGGATATGCCGTCCCATTGTAAATACAGATGATTAAAATTAAAAAGCCGGATTCTTTTTAATTACCCTCCAAGATGTTTTTTATAATGATTATACGCTTCTTTCCAGGCCAATTTCAGGACAAAAAACCAAAGTTTATTTAGCTTTGCTTAAAAATAAAAATCATGGTGATCATCGGCATTACAGGAACCCTTGGAGCCGGAAAAGGAACGGTAGTAGATTATCTTGTAAAAGAAAAAAAATTCTTGCATTATTCTGTAAGACAATATTTAATCGATAAAATTAAAAAGCAGGGACTACCTGTCAACCGCGACACCATGACTTCTACAGCCAATGCATTGCGTAAAGCTCATCATCCGGCTTTTATTATTGAAGAATTGTACCGACTAGCCAAAGAGCAGAAAAAGGATGCAATTATAGAAAGCATCCGTACACCGGGAGAGATTGATTTCTTAAGAACAAAGGGCGAATTTTTCCTGTTTGCGCTGGACGCCAAGCCTGAAATCCGTTTCAAACGCATTCTTTCCAGAGGTTCAGAAACCGATCATGTTGATTATAAAACGTTCCTTTCCAACGAACAACGTGAAATGTCGACCACCGATCCTAACAAACAAAATCTGGGAAAATGTATTCAAATGGCAGATTTCCGAATCAATAATAATGAAGATGTACAGACTCTGTACGGTGAGATCGATAAAGTTCTGAAAAAAATATCATTTTCGTAATCGCTGATAGGGAATGCTGATGGCAGCTATTCTGTCAGCAAATAAACTAAAGATCTATGGAAACAGAACAAAATAATTACATCCAGTTTCTCGGCGCTGCCGGGACGGTGACTGGTTCAAAATATCTTATCAATGTTGAAGGATTCCATTTTCTAATTGACTGCGGACTTTTCCAGGGACTTAGAGAATTACGCCGAAGAAATTGGATGGATTTTCCGTTTCCGCCATCAAAAATTGATGCGGTTATTCTAACCCATGGTCATCTGGATCATATCGGATATTTACCGAGGTTGGTACAACAGGGCTTCAAAGGTCCGATTTATTGTACAGAACCAACGGCTGATCTTGCTGAAATCATATTGAAAGACAGTGCTAAACTGCAGGAAGAAGAAGCCGAACACGCCAACAGCGAAGGCTATTCAAAACATAAGCCTGCTGTTCCTCTTTATGATTTAAAAGATGTGGAAAAAACATTACCGTATCTCAAACCCCAACCATCTGAAGAATTCATTAGCTTAAATGAACATGTCCGTTTTCGTTACAGGAGAAATGCACACATTCCAGGAGCAGCATTCATAGAAATGGATATCAAGGGGAAAAGATTTGTTTTTTCCGGCGACATCGGCAGACCTGAAGATCCAATGCTCATTCATCGGGAAAGACCAGAACGTGCTGATGTACTTTTCACCGAATCTACATATGGCGATCGGTTACATCCATCTGAAAGTACTGAAGAAATTTTAATAAGGATCATCAACAATGCGATTTCCAAAAACGGGCCTCTTTTTGTTTCAAGCTTTGCTGTCGACCGCGCCCAGGATTTCATGTATTACATCTGGAAACTGAAAAAGGAAGGGAAAATTCCTAATCTTCCGGTTTATTTGGACAGCCCCATGGGACTGGATGTCAGCAAATTATTTTTGAAATATCCTGAATGGCTGACCATTGATTCAAAGCTCATTGAAAAAATATTTGACGATGTAAAAGTAGTTACCTCAATCAAAGAGACACTGAAACTGGCTGGAGACAGAAGTCCCAAAATCGTGATTGCCGGTAGCGGTATGATGAACGGAGGACGTATTTTGCATTATATGGAGAAGCAGTTGGGGAATTCTTCTGCTACCTTTATTTTGCCGGGTTACCAGGCTGAGGGAACGCGTGGAAGACAACTGAGCAATGGCAGTTCTGAAATCAAATTACATGGGAAATTTTTCATAGTCCGTGCCACCATTGAACATATCCATACCATGTCTTCCCATGCTGATCAAAAAGAGCTTCTTTCCTGGATGTCTCAAATAAAAAACAATCCGGAGAAAGTTTTCATTGTTCATGGGGAACCACATTCTGCAGATGCTCTTCGTGTAAAAATTCAACACGAACTAGGCTGGGAATGTAAAATTCCTTCTTTCCTGGAAAAAGTACCTTTAGATTTTTAATCCAAAAAAGAGAATAGATAAAAAGGGCTGCTTCTCTGCGGGAAGCAGCCCTTCAAGTATATATTAAGTTGATGTATTTTTACATCATTCCGGGCATTCCGCCGCCCATAGGAGGCATAGCAGGAGCTGCATTTTCATCTTTGTGTTCACTTACAACACATTCGGTAGTCAGCAACATACCTGCGATGGAAGCAGCATTTTCCAAAGCAATTCGAGAAACTTTTGTAGGATCGATAACTCCGGCTTCCAGAAGATTTTCATAAACTTCTGTACCTGCATTGAATCCATAATCGCCTTTTCCACTCTTAACCTGATTAACAACCACTGAACCTTCCAGTCCTGCGTTTTCCACAATCTGACGTAATGGTTCTTCCAAAGCACGTTTGATGATTGCAATACCGGTATTCTGATCTTCATTTTCACCTTTCAAACCATCAAGGGCTTCGACGGCACGAATGTAAGCCACTCCACCACCTGGAACAATACCTTCTTCAATTGCAGCACGGGTAGCAGCTAAAGCATCTTCAAAACGATCTTTCTTTTCTTTCATTTCAACCTCACTTGCTGCACCAACATAAATAACAGCAACACCACCAGCCAGTTTAGCCAAACGTTCCTGTAATTTTTCTTTGTCATAATCAGAAGTGGTAGTTTCGATCTGAGCTTTGATTTGGTTTACACGGGCGCCGATGTTTTCTTTAGCACCTTTACCACTAACTATGGTTGTGTTTTCTTTGTCAATTGCAACTTTTTCAGCTTCTCCCAGCATATCGAGAGTAGCATCTTCCAGTTTGTAACCTTTTTCTTCTGAAATTACGGTACCCCCTGTCAATACAGCAATGTCTTCCAACATTTCTTTTCTTCTGTCACCGAATCCCGGAGCTTTAACAGCAACAACTTTCAATGAACCACGTAAACGGTTCACAACCAAAGTAGCCAAAGCTTCTCCGTCAATGTCTTCTGAAATGATCAGCAATGGACGTCCTGTCTGTACAGTCTTTTCAAGAATAGGCAACAGATCTTTCATCACAGAAATTTTCTTATCGTAAATCAGAATGAAAGGAGCTTCGTAAACAGACTGCATTTTTTCAGTATCGGTTACAAAGTAAGGAGAGATGTAACCGCGATCGAATTGCATACCTTCAACAACATCAACGTAAGTTTCAATTCCTTTAGCTTCTTCGATAGTGATAACGCCTTCTTGTTTTACTTTACCCATAGCATCAGCAATCAGATTACCAATAGTATGGTCGTTATTAGCAGAAACAGAAGCTACCTGTTCGATTTTTTCACGTGAGTCACCCACTTCCGTTGACTGAGCTTTCAGAGATTCTATTACTTTGACAACAGCTTTATCAACACCACGTTTCAAATCCATAGGGTTGGCTCCGGCAGTTACATTCTTCATACCGGTAGTAAAAATAGCTTGTGCTAAAACAGTAGCAGTCGTAGTTCCGTCACCAGCAAGATCATTGGTTTTAGAAGCTACTTCTTTCAGCATCTGAGCACCCATGTTTTCAGCAGGGTCCTTCATTTCAATTTCTTTTGCTACAGTAACTCCGTCTTTTGTTATATGCGGAGAGCCAAAAGATTTTTCAATAATTACGTTTCTTCCTTTTGGGCCTAAAGTAACCTTAACAGCATTTGATAAGGCATCCAC
>JACZJI010000146.1 GCA_014860665.1 Bacteroidales bacterium
CTATAGAATAAATAGCCATAAATGCATAAATGGAAAATAATATCTCAGAGCAATCCAAAACTGAAAACGAAACAACGAAAATTGTAATAGAAGAATCTACAAAGATTATTCCTGATTCGATGTTTAAAAAATTCTTTATAGAGGTAGCCTCGATTACAACTTTTACTTTTCGTTTTTTTAAAGAAGTAATCAAACCACCATATGAGTTTAATGAAGTAATGAAGCAATCTTTTTTGATTGGCTACAAGTCTCTTCCTTTGGTGGCTATTACCGGTTTCATAATTGGACTCGTACTAACTATTCAGTCAAGACCTACCCTGGCAAAATTCGGATCTGAATCATTGCTGCCTGCAATGGTAGCTGTTTCGCTTATACGTGAAATTGGTCCTGTAATCACAGCACTAATCTTTGCCGGAAAAGTTGGATCGGGAATAGGAGCAGAACTCGCCTCGATGAATGTAACTGAACAAATTGATGCGATGCAGGTATCAGACAATAATCCTTTTAAATATCTTGTTGTTACAAGAGTTGTTGCTGCAACATTTATGCTTCCGATACTGGTAATTCTTGCTGATGGTTTTGGTTTATTTGGATCATATGTTGGTGTTAACATAAAAGGAGATGTAAGTGCTTACTTATTTTTTTCTCAGATTTTTCAAAGTCTGGAATTTGCGGATTTGATTCCAGCAATTATTAAAACTTTTTTCTTCGGATTTTTTATCGGCTTAATAGGATGTTTTAAAGGATATAATTCAAACAAAGGTACAGAGGGTGTTGGTGAAGCAGCAAATTCAGCCGTGGTGTTGGGATCATTAATGGTTTTTATAATAGATATGATAGCAGTGCAAATTACAAGTTTACTTCAAGGTTAAAATTGAGCAGTTAGACGAATGAAAGAAAATACAACCGATATCGAAACTAAACGTAAAACTGGTGATAAACAGAACAATGATGTTGTGGTTGAGATGCAGCATCTTAAGAAATCATTCGGGAATAATCATGTACTTCGGGATATTAATCTGATTGTTAATAAAGGAGAAAACCTTGCTATTCTTGGACAATCCGGAACCGGTAAATCTGTGCTTATTAAATGTATAGTTGGATTAATAGATATTGATGACGGTAAGCTTTTAATATTCGGACAGGACATTTCCGAGCTAAAGCATAGACAACTTGTTGAGGTGCAAAAAAGAATTGGTTTCCTTTTTCAAAGCGGTGCTCTTTATGATTCAATGACAGTTAGAGAAAATCTTGAATTTCCGTTGAGAAAACAATTGAACTCGTTATCAAATGAGGAATTAGACTCGCTTATAAAAGAATCATTGCATGATGTTGGACTTGATAAAGCAATTGATAAGACTCCTTCAGAACTTTCCGGAGGTATGCGCAAGCGTTTAGGTTTAGCGAGAACATTAATATTAAAACCTGAGATCATGCTTTATGATGAGCCTACAACCGGACTTGATCCTATTACATCAAAAGAAATAAGTAATCTTATTCTGGAAGTGCAGAGAAAATACCATACTACTTCCATCATTATTACGCACGATATTGAATGTACTAAGCTAACAGCCGATAGAATTATTGTAATCAAAGAGGGAATATGTGCTGCAGAAGGAACGTTTGACGAACTGGAGAAATCTGCAGATCCATGGATAAGATCATTTTTTGAATGAAACAGAGTGCAATTAAGCAGGAGTAATTAAAATGAAAAAGAACTCAACTAATAAAATCAAGCTTGGGATATTTGTTGCCCTTGGTCTGGTGGCACTGATTTTAGCAATATATTTTATCGGGGATAAACAGCTCTTATTCCAAAGTACATTCCGTCTTACAGGTGTGTTCGAAGATGTTGGGGGACTTCAGGCAGGAAATAATGTACGCTTATCCGGAATAAATATAGGAACAATAGAAAGCATAAGTTTAATCAGCGATACAACAGTCAGAGTCGAAATTGTTATTGATGAAAGCAGTAGAAAGTTTATTAAGAAGGACGCCGTTGCTACTATCGGTTCAGAAGGTCTTATCGGTAATAAAGTATTGGTTATAAATCCCGGAACCGGTGGGAAAGAAAGTATAGAGGATAATGATAGAATTCAGACTGCACAGCCGGTTGATATCGATGATATTCTAGTATCTTTAAAAACTACAATTGATAATACCGCACTTATTACGGGTGATCTTGCTTCGATCGCAAACAATATAGAATCAGGAAAAGGAACCATCGGCAGACTAATGATGGATCAAACCTGGAGAGAAAATATTCAGGCTACTATTATTAATCTGAAAGAAGGTTCCGATGAATTTAAAATTGTTATGGACAAAGCAGGTGAGATTGACAGTATTCTGATAGC
>JACZJI010000013.1 GCA_014860665.1 Bacteroidales bacterium
CTGTTCTACATATTATAACCGCCAAATGTAAATATTTTTCGTTTTAAACATACTACAGAAAAAGCCAAAAGAATATTACCCATCCTGATATTTTGCTAAATTTGTATAGAAGACAAACGCTATAAAAAAAAGGATTTTTAATTTGATTCTAAACCAACTGACTGAGATTTGAAAGATTCCTCCGAATTTGTAAAAGGGGCCATACTGGTGCTTCTGCTGACCTTAATAGGGACAGTGGGATTTATGGTATTTGAACATTTTTCGTTCCTCGATGCCCTTTTCATGACTGTCATCAGCATGTCTACTGTGGGTTACGGAACCTTACATCCATTGTCTCCGTGGGGAAAGATTTTCTCTATCTTGTTTATAATTATCAGCCTGGGGGTTATGGGATATTTTATATCACAAATTACCCAGCACTTTTTAAAACGCCAGTTTGGATTTTTCTTCGGACAGTACAACAGAAATTTAAAGCGAAAAAAAATGAAAAACCATGTCATTGTTTGTGGCTACGGCCGGAACGGCAGTCAGGTTGTTAAAGAGCTGATTGCATATAAGGAAAGGATTGTAGTTATTGATAACAATCATGATTTAATTTTCGACCAGAATTTAGAGCATACCGAATTTATCGAAGGAGATGCTACAATGGACGAAGTGCTGATAAGGGCCGGGGTACAAAAAGCTGCTGCACTTATTACTGCACTCCCTCTGGATGCCGACAATCTTTATGTCGTGTTGAGTGCCAGAGCTTTAAACTCAAACCTGAAAATAATCAGCAGGGCATCCAACGAAAGCGCTGAAAAAAAGCTACGCATGGCAGGCGTTACCAATGTTGTAACTCCGGAAAGGGTAGGAGGTACACATATGGCAACGCTTGTTGCACAACCTGATGTTATGGAATTTTTGGAATACCTTAACCGAAGAGGAAATTCACCTGTACAATTGACGGAAATTATCTGCAACAACCTACCCATAGATCTCATTAATAAACCCATCAAAGAAATCGGATACAGGAAAATTACCGGAGCCAACATTCTTGGATTTAAAACTGCTTCCGGAGAGTATATAGTCAATCCGTCACCAGATACGCAATTGTATCCCAACTCCAAGCTTTTTGTATTAGGAACTACAGAACAAATTACCGAATTCTCTAAACTTGTTGGAGGAACAGTATTGTCAATAGAAAAATATCCGGAATAAATTCCTCTGGATTTCACTCTATTCCTTTAATTTTGTTTACAATTTAATCCCTTTTAAAATCCAAATATGCTGCAACATTATGTCTTATTTATTTTGGGTTTTGTAGCTCTGATCGGCGGAGCACAAGCCCTTGTTAGCGGTGCATCCAGCATCGGTGCCCGACTGAAAATTTCACAAATGATTATGGGGCTTACCGTTGTAGCATTGGGAACATCCCTTCCTGAATTGATCGTAAACATTTTTGCGAGTGCTCAGGGAAATAGTGCTTTGGCTCTGGGGAACGTCCTGGGAAGCAATATCACTAATACATTGCTTGTTGTAGGGGCTTCTGCCATTATTATCCCGGTTTCAATGAGCAAGACCACTTTTTTTCGGGACATTCCTTTCAGCTTGCTTGTGCTGCTTGTTTTATTTCTTATTGCCAATGACAGGTTTTTTGGCAGGCCGGATTACATCACGAGGATTGATGGTATGATTTTGCTGATTCTGCTGGGATTTTTCATTTATTTTACCTTTTTCAAAGGTAACCATCAGGAACCTTTGATGGAACAAGAGGTTAAAGCTATTCCTATCGGAAGATCGATTATTTATATCATAGGTGGGGCTTTAGGCTTGTATTTTGGAGGGAACTGGATTGTGGGTGGTGCACTCGTCATTGCCCGCCAGATAGGGATCAGCGAAACTGCAATGGGACTCACCTTAATAGCAGGTGCCACATCATTACCGGAACTGGCAACGTCCATTATAGCTTCAAAAAAAAATAATACTGATATGGCTATGGGAAACGTCATTGGTTCAAATATTATCAATATTTCACTTGTATTAGGAGTAACTGCACTCATCAGGCCTATTCAGTACAGTTCACATCTGAATGTTGAGATCGGTTTGGTTTTCCTGTCAGGAACTTTATTGATGGTTTTTGCACAAATTGGGAAGAAAAAACGAACACTGAACAGGATTGAAGGTATATTTCTCGTGCTTTTATACGTACTTTTTATTTATTTCTCAACACAATACCAGTAGAAAGCATGTTCTTTATTAATATTTGTTTTTCAATCATTTAAAATCGTTATTCTTGATATCCCTAGAGCTGTGCAGCATGCAGAACTAATATAAATTAAATATGCGCTGTTAAAAAATAGCAGAATTGTTAGGTAATTTACAAATAGGTATTATATTTGTCCTGTGAATTGAATAACAAAAACTATGGATCAGGATATTATTAAGAAAATTCCCCACAAGACTATTGAAAGATTAAGTCAGTATCGTCGTGCCCTTCTTATTTGCCTTTCACAGGGAAAAACTCACATTTTTTCTCATGAAGTAGCAGAAATTCAGCATATAACTGCAGTACAAGTACGTCGGGACCTTATGTTGATTGGTTACTCAGGAAATTTGAGGAGAGGGTACAACATCAAGGATTTGATTGCTCTGATAGGAACTATTATAGACAGTCAGGACGGTCAAAGGGTAGCCGTTTTTGGTATGGGAAACTTTGGACGCGCTATTAGTGCGTATTTTGAAGGAAGAAGGGAAAGACTTTCCATCGTCGCTGGTTTTGATGTTAATCCGCAAAAAATAGGGACTTCAATAGCTGGAGTACCCGTTTATCATATTGATAGAGCTTGCGAAATCATCAGTAAAGAAAAAATTAAAATTGGCATTATCACCGTTCCGGGAAATCAGGCAGTAGAAACCGCCAAAATTATGGTTGATTGCGGAATCAAGGGGATTCTGAATTATTCACCATCACCTGTAAAAGTTCCTGAGGATGTATTTCTGGAGGAGTACGATATGATCACTTCTTTGGAAAAAGTTGCCTTCTACGTAAAAGAGCATTAATTTGTTGAATTAATGCTCTTTTCTTTTAAAAAACCCTTATTAAACCTTAAAATTTTTAACCCAGTGTAATTCTGGTTCCGGCATTGTCATCACCCAGTCTGTTGGTATCGGTGATAATGGTGTCTTTTCCGGTCTTTTCCACAAAGTTAATCGCAGCCTTGATTTTCGGAGCCATACTTCCTTCGCCAAACTGGCCTTCGGCCAATAATCTTTTTGTTTCTTCCAGTGTCAGTTTATCCAACGCTTTTTCCTGAGGCGAGTTAAAATTGACAAATACTTTATCCACATCCGTTAGTATATAAAACTCATCTGCATGAATTTCCACAGCAAGCTTGGAAGAGGCCAAGTCTTTATCAATAACAGCATCGATTCCCTGAAGTTTATTTTCTTCTACAAAAAAACAGGGAATACCACCGCCACCCACAGCAATCACAATATTTCCCTCACGGGCAATCTTTTCCACTGCCTGTTTATTGTAAATAACCAACGGTTCGGGTGAAGCTACCACTTTCCTCCAACCTCGCCCTCTTGCATCTTCTTTATAGATGGATTTGGACTTTTTCATAAACTCCTCAGCTTCTTCCCTGGTATAATAGGGGCCAACCGGTTTGGTGGGATTCTTAAAAGCCGGGTCGTTTTTGTCTACCAGTACCTGCGTCACCAGCGTGATAATATCACGGTGTTTGCCTTCCTTCATCATCACGTTCATGAGCTGCTGCTCCAGCACATATCCAATGAATCCCTGCGAATAAGCTCCGCAAATATCCATCGGCATTTCCGGGATACCATAAAGTTTGTTCCCTGCTGAATTTGCAAGCAAAATATTACCCACCTGTGGTCCGTTGCCGTGGGTTAAAACCAGATCGTAATTCCGATCCATTAAATTGAGAATATTTTTCCCGGCTTTAAAGGCGTTATCTTCCTGTTCGTCGATGGTTCCTTGCTGACCTGCTCTTAAAAGTGCATTGCCTCCAAATGCCACAACTGCTAATTTCTTCATAACTAGATACCTTATCTTTTTATTAATTTAAGAAAGGGTGCAAATTTAAAGTTTTTAAAGTGCAAAAGCCTTAACAGAGTAGGTTTTCTTTCCAAATTCAGAAAAATTAGAACGACTCTTAACAATCGTTTGCAATAATTTCTTTTCTCTAGGCTTTTTAAGTGGAAAAGTCAGCATTTTTTCCAAAATTCATGTGCAATTCTCAAATCAATTTCATATCACGGAATATGAAATTGAAAAATCATATTAATCAAACATTTCCAATAATTATTTAAATTGCAATTAAATTTCCAATTATGACCTACCTGACCAACTTGAAAAAAAATTGGATTAAGGTTACCGGATTTGCACTCGGACTTGTTTCCTTCTTTTTTGTTTTACTATTCTTAAATCTTAATCCTCAAAAACCAGCCGTTACAGCAACATTAGCAGTTGCTCTTCTGATGGCAGTGTGGTGGATTTTCGAGGTCGTTCCACTTGCCATAACTTCATTACTCCCCATTTTTTTGTTCCCAATGCTTGGAATTATGGATGGGAAAACAGTCTCATCAGTTTATTTCAATGATATTATTTTTCTGTTTGTAGGGGGCTTTATGGTAGCCTTAGCCATGCAGCGCTGGAATCTGCACAAGCGCATTGCGTTGCGAATTCTCATGTTTACAGGAACCAGCCCTGCTAAAATACTGCTGGGTTTCATGCTGGCCACCGCCTTTTTGTCGATGTGGATTTCCAACACGGCTACCACTATGATGATGATTCCCATTTTGCTATCAATCATTGAACAGCTAAGCGAGAATCTGGATAAGCGTTCATCAGAGAAATTTACGGTGGGGTTGCTGCTGGGAGTGGCTTATAGTGCATCCATAGGAGGAGTTTCGACACTTGTAGGAACACCGCCGAATCCCATGTTTGTCAAGGTGCTCGATATTATTTTTCCCAATGCTCCTGAAATCAGCTTTTCATCGTGGTTCTTATTTGCATTTCCATTGGCGATAGTCATTTTTATTATTACATGGGCGTATTTATATTTGCTTTATAAACCGCTAAAAGCATCTATCAGTAAAATTGACGGAAGCACATTTGTTGAGCAATACCAGAGGCTGGGAAAGCCTGGTTATGAAGAAAAAATCATTCTGACTGACTTCATTTTGATGGCAATTTTGTGGATGACCCGCTCTGAAATCAGCATAGGAAGTTTTTCTTTCCATGGATGGGCAAACCTTTTCTCAAAACCGGCATATTTTAATGATGGAACAGTGGCAATCCTGATGGGAGTCATTTTGTACTTCATTCCATCTAAATCACAAACAGAGACATTCATTATGAACTGGGAAGCCTCAAAAAAACTTCCCTGGGATATTGTTCTTTTATTTGGGGGTGGTTTTGCACTGGCCATCGGGTTTAAGCAATCGGGTCTGTCCGAATGGTTTGGCAACGCTTTAGGCTTTGTCAGCAATTTATCCCCCTTACTGATGATCTTAATTATTTCCATTGTGATGACATTTCTTACCGAACTCACATCAAATACAGCTACTACACAAATTATACTACCCATCATGGGGGCGCTGGCAGTTTCATTAAAAATCAATCCGCTGTTTCTCATGATTCCGGCTACCATTTCTGCCTCCATGGCATTTATGCTTCCTGTAGCAACTCCGCCTAATGCTATTATATTCAGCTCAAATAAGATTTCTATTGCACAAATGGCAAAAACCGGATTTGTCCTGAATATAATCTGTGCAATACTGATAACCCTGTTTACCTATTATTATGCCCCGGTTGTGTTTCATATCTCACTTAATAGCCTCCCGGCATGGGCTCATTAGATCAATGTTTAATCAAAAGCTGTTTTTCAAAAATCCTTCTATATTTGTTATCATAAAGCAAAAGGATTGTTTACATAACTATAACCCATGAAAATTTCTTTCTTTAATGCAAGCATGCTTGCTGTTTACGCTTTGATTTGCATCGGTATTGGTATATGGAGTTCGAGAGGTAAAAAAGACGACGATTATTTAATTGCAAGCAGAAACATCAGGATTTTTGGTTTCATTTCCACGGTGGTGGCCAGTTACATAGGAGGGGCAGCCATTGTAGCATATTCTGCTTACGTATACAAGTTCGGAATTTCAGCCATTGCAGTCTTTCTTGGAACAGCTCTGGGTTTTCTGTTTTTCATTCCTTATGCTTTAAAACTTAGAAAAATCAGTACAGAAAGAAAATTCCTTACGCTTTCAGATTGGTTTTTCTATAAATACGACAAGAAGACAGGAATTCTTTCCGCAGTAATATTACTGGTAGTATATTTTGGTATGCTACTGAACCAGTTTATTGCCGGAAGCAGCATTCTTGCCCATATCAGCGGAATGAAGTACGACACGGCCTTGCTGATATCCAGCTCCATTATCGTGATTTATCTTTTCGCAGGGGGCTTTAAAAGCGTTGTAAAGACTGATATCTTCCAATATATTATCATGTTCGTTTTGTTTTTCCTGCTGGCTTATGTAATTCTGAAGGGAGAAAGTCATTTTACTTCGGAGCTGTTGGACTTCTCTGACATGAGTATTTCTATGACTATTGCATTTATTGCTTTCGGAATTCTTATCATATTCCAGTCGGCGGAATACTGGCAGCGGGTTTATGCCGCCAGGGATGACAAAGTGGTTAAACGAGGATTTATCGGCTCAGCCGTTCTGGTGCTGATCACAGGTTTAGCCATTACCATCGTGGGATTGTCTGCTCATTATCACGTTCCGGGAATTGCACCCAGAAATGCTTTTGCAGAAGGCCTTAAAGTGCTGGTTCCTGCCAAATTTCTGGGATTAAGCCTGGTATTGCTGTTCGCTGCCATCATGAGTTCTGCCGACACCATCATTTTCGTGCTGGCATCCAGTATGGCAAAAGACTACATTTCGCATTTTTCCAAAAAAGAGATGAACGACCATAATCTGAAAATGCAGACCAAAATCTTCGTGGTATTGTTTTCGTTGATAGGCTTCCTGTTGGCGTTCTTTTTCAGGAATATTATTCAGGTCATTGTTTTCATAACAGGAGTAGGGTTTACCATCATTCCGGCAGCCATTGCCTCTTTCCATTTTAAGATTTCCGAAAAGGCAGCCATGGCAAGCTTTATTTCCGGAGTGGGTTACATTATCATCCTGATGGTGTTCGATTTACTGATACCGGAACTTAGCATCGCATCTATTGTGGTTGCCACACTTTTCCTGATTACTTTTCAATTGTATTACAAACGAAAAGCCATCGCGTAAAGCAATACTTACAGCTATTCCATGTCCCTGGTAATACCGCTGAGACCTCGTATCTGATAAGCTACTGACTACACATTATAAGTTTTATATGGCAGTATCTCATAAGCCTCTGATTGCATCTCACAAACCGCTAACCGGACCGAATAAGGTGCTGATCGTATCGAATAAACCACTAACCGGACCGAATAAGGTGCTGATCGTATCGAATAAACCACTGACCGTATCGAATAAGCCGCTAACCGGACCGAATAAAGCACTGATCGGACCGAATAAGGTGCTGACCGCATAGAATAAGGTGCTGACCGCATAGAAATAACCCCTGATCGTATCGAATAAGCCACTGACCGCATCATATCGAGCACTGGCCTTCGCTTATTACCCCATATTTCAATCCGTCTCATCCTTGGAAATCCATTATGATAAGTATCGGAAATGCCTGTTTATAAAGGATTTTAATATTTATCAACCCCTTTGTTTCACCAATCAGAATTGGATTATTTTTGCTTTATGGAGAAAGTTAAGAATCAGAAAAGAGCTTATTTATTGGCATTGCTGGCCATATTGTTTTGGTCGACCATCAGCTCTGCTTTAAAGATAACGCTTCGTTATGTGGCTTTCGACCAAATGCTGTTTTGGTCCGTACTCAGCGGTATTTTTTTTCTCGCCATCATTAACCTGTCGGGGAAAAATGCATTAAAGCTGAAACAGCTTACAAAAAAAGACCTACTTTCTTCTGCCATTATGGGATTCTTCAGCCCGTTTATGTATTACCTCATCCTTTTCAAAGCCTACGATTTATTGGAAGCGCAGGTGGCCGGAGTGCTCAATTATACCTGGCCCATTGTTTTGGTGCTGCTTTCAGTTCCAATGCTGGGACAAAAGATTTCCTATAAAAGCCTCTTTGCAATCGGTATCAGCTTTTTGGGAATACTACTCATTAGTACTCAGGGCAATTTCCGCACCTTCCATGTACTAAATCCGCTGGGGGTGACCCTTGCCGTGGGCAGCGCTTTCTTCTGGTCACTTTACTGGATATTTAACATGCGCGATCACAGGGAAGACTCTGGAAAAATCCTGTTGAATATGATATTCGGACTTTTCTACATGGTTATTTATTATCTTGTTTTGAGAAAAGCGCCTCAAGTACCCAGTCTTAAAGGAATCATAGGAAGTATTTATGTGGGATTGTTCGAAATGAGCTTTACTTACGTGATTTGGCTGAAAGCCTTGAATTACTCTAAAAACGTGGTTCGCGTAAGCAATCTGATATACTTATCACCTTTCATAGCCCTGTTCTGGATTCGGGAAGCTGTAGGGGAGACCATTCATCTTTTTACCATAATGGGACTGGTTCTTATCATTTTAGGGATCATCCTGCAGCAAATCGTGCAAAGAAAAGAAGACCGCCTTACAGAAAGAAGTACACCGGAAGCCTGAATTTACTAACTTCGCCGGGTTGACATGCATTGAATCCCGCAAGGGCAAAGTATAATTTTAAATTTTTTAGAGATGAGCACACTCACACAAGAAATGAAAGACATGGTTGCTACCCAGCAATGTTTTATCGGAACAGTTAACGAAGATGGCACGCCCAACGTGGCACCAAAACGTTCAACAAGGGTATTTTCAGATGACAGTCTGATGTTTACCGAAGGTACCGGTGGAGCAACTTTCGCCAACATTAAAAGAGGTTCCAAGGTAACGGTTTCTGTTGTGAACCGCGAGATACTGGATGGTTACAGGTTTAAAGGCGATGCCACTATGTACGAAGAAGGCGAATTGTACGAAACTGCTGCAGCCATGTCACAGAAAATGGGAATGCCCAGGCCCAAGGCTGTCTGCCTGATTAAAATTACCGAAATAGATTCTCTGAAACCCGGTCCGATGGCCGGTAAAAGAATTGCCTAGACAAACAATAACACCGGCACGCGTTTTCGATGCGTGCCTTTTTTATACCCTTTAAGCAGCCCTCATATTTATTCTATCACATCATTATTCCTATGGAAAAAAGAATAGTTTCTTTAACAAACCACTAAGACCGCACTTCCAAAAGAATCACAAGCCCATTGATTCTCTCAGTTTTATGATATTCCAATTGTTTTGATTATTATTCAAAGAAAATCGTATTATTGTCAGAACATTTTTACAGGCAGTATGAGGCGTCCTATTCTTTACACCTATACCATTTTGTCATACAGCGTGTTGTATCCATTTACATTTTTTATTGTAATAACAATCCTCATGTTGCACTCGGTGGGTTTTAAAAAGAAAATACCTTTAATCATTAAATTTTGGGCCTCTGGCTCTTTCCTGATGATAGGGAAATTTTATAAAATTGAAGGCAGGGAACATTTCGATCCAAACCGAAAATATATCATTCTCACCAACCATTCCAGCTTGTTTGATATTATGGGAATTATGTCAATTTGTTCAAAGGTCTCATGGTTCGGTCGTGCCAATCTTATGCAGATCCCGGTCTTTGGAAAGGTCCTGCGGATCATAAACTACATTCCCATGCAAACTACGGATCTGAAGAATACAAAAGACATGGTCGGACAGCTGATTAAAAGTACCGAAAACCAAACCGTTGCTATTTTTCCCGAAGGGACACGCACCACGACGGGTAACCTTAACCGGTTCCATAAGGGTTTTCTGCATGTACTTAAAGCCAGTCAGTTGGATATCCTGCCTGTAACATTGAAAGGTTTTTATGAGTTCAAACCAAAAAACCGGTTTTATTTTAATTATCCTGTCAAGTTATCTGCGAGAATTCACCCTCCGATTTCCTTCAAAGGACTTGAGAAGTTGGATGACAGAGAAATTATTGAAACGGTTAGAGCCCATATTGAATCAGCCCTTATTTAATTGAAAATAAAAATATGAAGGAAACAACTCGTCCCACATGGGCATTTATTGTCAATCCGGTTGCAGGAAGCGGTCACGCGTTAATAACCGAACAGGAAATAAAAAAGCAGGTGAAAGAAAGAAATCTGACGGCCGAATTTGTCAGGAGTGAGAAGAAAGGACACGCCACAGAACTTGCTTCAGAACTGGCACAAAAGGGTTATACCTATGTAGTAGCAGTAGGCGGTGATGGCACTTTGAACGAGGTTGCCAGATCTCTGGTAGGTCATCCGACATGCACTCTTGGCGTTATTCCTTCAGGCACAGGGAACGATTTTGCCAATATGCTCGGACTTTCTCCTGATTTTTCTCAGGAGAGCTGGGATGTATTTTTTGAGACACATGTTCAAAACCTGGATGTAGGTAGTTGTAACGGTAATTATTTTTTCAATGGAATGGGGCTGGGATTTGATGCGCAGGTTGCTTCTGAAAATTATCTTCCTAATGGTGAGCTGAAAAACGTCCGTGGAAATTACCTGTGGCACATCCTGAAAAATCTATTGTTTTTTAAGGCCCAGAAAATGCAAATCACCCTGAACGGAGAGCCCAAAGAGAAATTATCCTTTCTCAATGCCGTTGGTATTGGCAGAAGGTATGCCGGAGGTTATTATCTGACACCAAAAGCCATTGCCGACGACGGACTGCTGGATGTTTGCATGGTAGATCCCGTTAATGTTCTCCAACGACTATCCATCCTGTTAAAGGTTCCCAAAGGCACCCATCTTTCCCATTCTAAAGTCCATTATTACCAAACCCAAAAGCTTCGCATCGAGTTAGACCACAAGGCAGCTTACCACCTGGATGGTGAATTGTTTTTTTCCAACCGTTTCGAGATTGAAATCCATCCCGGAAAGATCCGTGTGATTTATAATCCGGTTCAGGATCATTATTTTTCTGAGATACAAAATTCATAAGAGATGGAGCAGCAGGAAAAATATGTTGTCTTTTTTGATTTAGACAAAACACTGCTGAATATCAACAGTAGTGTGCCACTCATCCTTGCTGCCTACAAAAAAGGCCTTCTCAAAACTCCAAGTCTGTTGAAAGCAGTGATGCTTTCAGTTATTTACAAACTTCGGTTGGGTAATACAATAAATATTACGGAGTCGATGGCTTCATGGCTGAACGGCCTCCACGAATCAACAGTAATTGAGTTGTCGGGACAACTTGTAAAGGAAAAACTGATACATAAGATCCGGCCGTCCGTGATTGAGGAAATCAAACGGCACAAGACCCGGGGCGCAAGAATGGTTATTCTTTCAGCCTCCTTGCCTTATACCTGTGAACCCATTGCCAGGCATTTAAAATTCGACGATGTATTGTGTTCGTCTATGGAGGTCGTTGAAGGTGTCTTTACAGGCAAACCCCTGGGTAATATTTGTATCGAAAAGGAAAAAGAAATCCGCATGCGGGATTATTGCCTCGAAAAAGCTTTTAACCTTCAGGATGTCTGGTGTTTCGGAGATTCTTATTCCGATAGATTTATTATGGAAATATGCGGGAATCCTGTTTGCGTGCATCCCGACAGCAGGTTGCGTAAACTGGCAAAGAACAAGAACTGGAAGTTGATGAATTAATGATTCTCGCTTCCGGTTTTACTGGAAGCAGAGGAGAAACCCAAAAGAAATAACTAGTTTTGTTATCGCTCCCAAATTTTAATACTATACACTAAATCGATAATTTTAAAGCAATATTCTCTGTTATGAAAAAGTCGCTTAAGTTTATGTTTTTGATGGTGATCTTAATGGCATTAAAAGCATGTATGACAACTACCCAAAATCCCAGAGTGGTGAGTAATTTCGATGACAACTGGCACTTCCATCTGGGAGACACGCCGGATGCACAGTCTGTTACCTTTCAGGACAGCACCTGGCGCTTGCTTGATTTGCCCCACGACTGGAGCATTGAACTGGCTTTCGATAAGAACAGCCCGGCAGGACCGGGAGGCGGTTATCTGGATGGTGGTATCGGATGGTACAGGAAAACCTTCACACTGGACAAATCCCTCGAACACAAGAAGGTTTTTATTGATTTCGATGGCGTTTACAGAGACAGTAAAGTCTGGCTTAATGGTCACCTGTTGGGATACCGGCCCAATGGATATATTTCCTTTCAGTATGATTTGACGCCTTATCTGAATTGGGATAAACCCAATGTCATCGCCGTAAGAGTGGACAATTCCCGGCAGCCCAATTCCCGGTGGTACTCCGGTTCTGGAATTTACCGTGACGTGAGGCTGGTATTTACAAATCCTGATCATTTTGCCCACTGGGGAATCTATGTAACCACACCGGAGGTAAATAATGAAAACGCAACGGTCAAAGCACAGTTTAAAACTGTCCTTCTTTCTGATGCAGCGGGAAAAGCCAAAATAAAAACGCAATTGTTTGACGCAAGTGGTAAACTGGTTGCAGCATCAGAATTCCCGGCAAAAGACTCGTTGTCAGAAGCTACTTTACAGGTAAAAGAACCACACCTTTGGTCGCCGGATAACCCGTACTTATATAAACTTGTTTCTTCGCTATACGTTGGAAACAATCTGGAAGACCAGTTAAGCACCCATGTGGGAATCCGTTATTTTCATTTTGATGCGGAAAAAGGATTCTTCCTTAACGGGAAACACCTGAAAATACAAGGAACCTGCAATCATTACGACCTGGGATGTCTGGGAACGGCCTTCAACAAAAGTGCACTGGAATATCGCTTTCAATTGTTAAAGGACATGGGATGTAATGCACTGCGTACCTCCCACAATCCTCCCGACCCGGAATTTCTGAATCTTGCTGACAGCATGGGTTTCATGGTCATGGACGAAGCATTCGACATGTGGAATCTTCCTAAAATCAAATACGATTATTCGCAGTATTTCAATCAGTGGCACAAACGCGATCTGAGCGATCAGGTTCTTCGCGACAGGAATCATCCCAGCATTATCATCTGGAGCGTGGGAAATGAGATTCCCAATCAGCATGCCAAAACTAAGGAAGAAATAAAGCAAGCCGATTCCATTATGGAAAGCCTGTGTTCCATCGTCCGCAGTCTCGATACCACACGCCCCATCGCCACAGCTAACGACGACCCGGAACCCAGCAATCCGCTCATAAACTGTGGGGCAACAGATTTGATTGGAATTAATTATCATAATGCCAATTTAGTGTCGTTTCCCAAAGTATATCCCAATAAAAAAGTGATTCAGACTGAAGCTGCCTCAGCTTTTGAAACACGCGGTTGGTACGAAATGCCTTCAGATTCTCTGACTATCGAACCCAAAGACTGGCGTAAACCTTACAGTACGGCTAATAATTTCTGTTCTTCTTACGATAACTGGAGAGCTCCATGGGGTTCCACTCATGAAGCTGACTGGAAGGTGGTAAAAGCCCATCCATATATTTCCGGTATGTTTGTCTGGACAGGCTTTGACTATATCGGGGAACCCACCCCTTTTGTCTGGCCATCGCGCAGTTCCTATTTCGGCATCATTGACCTGGCCAATTTCCCGAAAGACATTTACTACATGTATCAAAGTGAATGGACGAACGACACGGTGCTGCACATCTTCCCGCACTGGAACTGGAAACCGGGACAATTGGTGGATGTCTGGGCTTATTACAATAATGCCGATTCTGTGCAACTCTTCCTTAACGGAAAATCATTGGGCTCCAGAAGCAAGGAAGGTGACCAGTTACATGTGATGTGGCATGTTCGTTTTGAACCCGGTACATTACGTGCTATTTCCTATAAAGACGGGAAACAAGTTAAGGCAGTTGAAGAAAAAACAGCAGGTCCGGCTGCCCGTATCGAGCTTTCAGCCAGCCGTCAGAAAATTTCAGCTAACAACAAAGATATTTCATTCGTAACTGTCAAAATTGTGGATAAAGACGGAATCATGGTTCCCGACGCCGATAACCTGGTAAACTTTACTATCACCGGCCCGGGTAGAATTGCAGGGGTGGCTAATGGAAATGAAACCAGTCATAATCCTTTCAAGGCACACCATTGCAACGCTTTCTTTGGAAAATGCATGGTTGTAATTGAATCAACTCATCAATCGGGAACTATTCAATTAACAGCTACATCCAAGGGTCTGCCTAACGGACAGATTGATATTACTACAGAATAGTAAGGAATGCTAAACTATCTGAATCAGGATACTCAGAATTTTGGGATTTTAAGGATGGGGTAAGGGGATTTATCCTGTTCATCCTTAAGCATGCAAATATTCACTGGCTCGCGCTCGGAAGCGCGGGCCAGTTATTTTTTTGAATAAATCTCTTAGTGTTTCGCGGCCGGGGTATAGGGTAAATGTGAATCATGTAATATGATTCTTAATTTGCCATTATTGTCCTTGGTATAAGCAAAAGAATACTCAACCTTGACTTCATCACCACCGTTTACCGGAGTAAAATAATAATTTCCCATCGCTACAGCCATATTACCAATGATTTTAGTTCCAATATTTTCAAAACGAACCGAACTCCATGGTTTTATGGCAAAGCCGTGGTCTTCGGGGTAATTATCATTACCTGCAACAAAATAGGACAGTGCTCCTTGTAAATCTGTGCGGAATTGCTTTTGAGATACCAACGTAGGTTTAAACAGAACCGGCCCATGTTGGTAATCATAATATTTATTGATGAAGTTAAGCGCTGCAGTTTTGTAATCCCCCTTATCAAGGTACACTTTCCCGATTTTTACAATTCCTTCCCCCCAGGCTTTTTGGGCATCCGATACTTCCTGATCGGTGATGGTAACCGAAGCCAATGACTGAACAGCAGTCTGACTTTGTTTCGCCTGTGTATTCTGATTGCATGACGTAGTACTTAAAGTCATTATAGTAGCAATCATAACAGCAACAATTGATAGATTAACCTTTCGGTTTAAGCTTGATACTTTCATTTTTTTCGTGTTTAATTTTTCTTACTCTGTTAAGGATTTTCAGAAGCCTCCTGTTTTATTAGTATATTTTTAGTTTTCAAGAAGAATTGCAACTGTATCTGCCGCGTTAAAATTGAAAGTAAAATGCTGTTACCATTACCCTGTTTCTATTCAGTCGTCAGTATAAAGGCCTTTTTGATTGAATCTAATTTTGGAAAAGTTTTCAAAAAGTGAGCGCGGTTTAGGTATAGGGTGTCAAGTTTAGACATGGTCTCATCTCCATATCCCGAATAAATGGATTCAACTACATCCATGCCTTTCGTTACAACTCCAAAAACCGGAAATCCGCGTACCCCATTATACATTATAGTATCAAGCCTGACGTTATCTTGTAGATTTATAAATAAATCGTTGCCCCGGGTTTCCTTGCCGTCTCTTGCAAAACTCATGGTTCCTTTTAGATTGCTCTTAATAACTTCTTCGTCCGGAACTTTATATTTTTCCCAATGTTTAAATGTTGCAGTGTCACTGTTCCCAAACTGCACTACAAAGTTTGGAACCACCCGATAAAATAACATGTTATCATAAAAATGATGCCTCACCAGTTGATAAAATCTGTCAGCTGCTTTTGGAGACCAGGCTCTGTGTATCTCAACATCAAAATTTCCTTTTGATGTTTCAAATCGTGCGGTAAAAACATCGGGTGCAGTCTCAGTTGTCCATTTTGCTTTAAATGTTGGTCTGCTGCAGCTAAGAACCATCAATGCTATAATAAAAGTCAAAATTCCTGTGTTTTTCATGAACTGCTTTTTATTTATGTGTATAAGTACCAACTTATCTGCCATATTTTAAATTATTCCAATCGAATTCGATGCTCTAAAACTTGAATTTTATTTTTCTCTCACATTTTATCTCTTACCATGGTATATTGAATAATTTATAGAATCAAACCAATTTGACAATTGAACCGCTGCCGGAGAACTATTATTTATCCCAATATCACCTGCCTGTTTAAGTAATACCTTTTTATAAATTTTTTTCTCCGAATCATAGATATATCCGGAATATTCCCAAGCTCCCGCATCGTAAGCTTCCTGGGATGGCTCTGAAATCTTACCTTTTGAAGCGACATAGAGCAACTTTATTTTCTCTTTGAGGACATTTTTATCTATTTTGTAACAAACAGAGCTTGTCGCTGATAAATTACTATCCATCTGCGCATGCGTGATGATACCCGTAGAATCCGAATAATTCCAACCTTCTGGTTTATTATAGCAATATACATTTCCCGAAGAATCAATTAACCAACCGGAATGTTGAAAGCCCCAGGCAAAGTTTATGTAATTATACTGAAAATAAACCTTTTGTCCCGGCCTTTGAATATTGGCTTTTTCACAGTTTGTCAATGAAAAAACAATTACTACTATTAGGGACAAAAGCTTCAAATTTTTCATATCAATAGAGTTCTCAGTAAGGATTTGGGTCTACTAATTTAGGAATTTTTCTTCGAAAACATTTCAATAATTGAGTTTTTAAAATGCTCCACTTTTCCGAAGACAATAAAAATGCTTTCGTTAACAATGGGTAGTACTTCGTTAGCTCCTGGTAACGCTTCGTTAGCTTTGGGTAATGCGGGCATTTGTTAACTACGTTTGGGCCAAAGGCAACTACAGCAGGGCAGGAGACAACGAAAGGCATGAAACTGGTAGCTCAATAGGAAAAACTGCTGAATTACTATTTTCAAGACATCTTGTTTACTTTTTTATTCGCTTGTATAAGGGCATTTTCAATGTTTGCGAGATTTTCTCTGCTGTGCTGTTTCCGTCATCCGTAAATGGCCACACAAACAGAGCCTGAATGGGATGTTCCTTTTTCATTTCCAGGACAGCTTTTATCACCAGGTCGCTGGCAATTCCCTTCCTTCGGTACTCCTCCAGCACCAGTGCCGAGCATAAATAAACAGCATCGTATTTTGATCCAATGGGAGTTTTCTCAAAGAGTTCCCGCTCACTGATTTTAAGATAAAGAAACTGTTCCATCAAATCTTTTGTGGTTGGAATTAATAACATCCATGCAACCGGTCCGTCTTCCACATCATATTGCGATAATGTCATGGGGTGAATTTGCAGCAACCGCGCTCTTACAGCCTCCTCATATGCGTTAATCTGATCCGGGTCATTTCTTACCCCAAAGACCTTATCCGCTAATTCTATCAATCTCTGTAACTTGTTAGATGTCATGATTCAATAACTATTCCGACAATTTGTAAATATACTCTACAATTTCTTTTTTCCGGGCGTTGGCAAAGCTCTTTTCATGTCCGATTTTTGAAAAACCACATTTTTCCATGACCTTTTGCGAGCCTATATTGTCAAACGCAACGCGACCGAAAATCGGGCGGGTATTTTCAATCTTCAGGAACTCTTTTAGTGCTTTTGTTGCGATTCCCTTTCCCCAATATTTCCCGTCAATCCAGTAAGTGATCTCGGCATCACCTTCCATCACAAATTTGGCAATGCTTCCGGCAATTTCCTCACCGAAACAGATAGTCCGCATGGTGATGGAAGGATCCTTTAGCAATGCCGAATATTTGTTCATATAAGCTGCTTTGTCGTTGGGATTTTCAGGAGTAAAGGCTGCCATATAAATTGCACTTTCATCAAGCTGGAACTGATAAAAAAACTCCAAATCCGATAATTCGGTTGGTTTGAGGCTGATATTGTTAAATGCTTCCATTATGATGAATTTCATTGTGACTATTCCATATCATTTACAAATATATTACTTAAACACTATATCTAAAATAGCGACGAACAGCCAATGCAGAAAAAAACGAGGAAAAAAGAGTGGTTAATTTATGTTAAACGGGTATACTATTTTACATAATTCCGTTATATTATCCATAATGTTTCTAAATAGCCTTATTCAAATAAAAATAGAAAAATAATAATGAAAACCCTATCATCAAAATATATAATCTTTCAAAGTATCGTTTCCATGCTGCTTTTAATAACTCCAAAACTTCAGGCGCAGAAAATAATTCACGTCAGTGGCAGGGTAATAGACAACAAAACCAAACAACCATTGCCGTTTGCAAATGTGATCCTTGTAGGAAAAGATCAGGGAACAATAACAAATTATAAAGGCTACTATGAATTTATTGTGAACGAAGGGGATGGTAAAATTGAGGCTCAGTCAGTTGGTTATAAAAATCAGGTAAAGCTTATTTCACAGGAAAAGAATCAGGTCATCAATTTTGCATTAAGCTCACAAAGCCTAAATCTGAACCAGGTTGTGATAAAAGGGAAAGCATTAAGATATCGAAACAAAAACAATCCGGCAGTTGCTTTAATCAGAAAAGTAATAAACAATAAAGACCTTAACCGAAAGGGAAACCTGGATTTTTATCAGTTTAATAAATACAATAAAATTGAATTTGAGCTAAACGAAGCTGACGAGAAAGTCCTGAAGAATAATGTTTTCAAAAAATTCAGGTTTGTATTCAATTACGCCGATACTTCTAAACTTGACGGTGAAACATACCTGCCTGTTTTTTTTAAAGAAACATCCTCGAAGGTTTATTACAGAAAAAATCCGCGCGTGCAAAAGGAATTTGTCACGGGTATAAAGACCTCCGGGTTTCCGCCCTTTATCGACAAACGCGGATTTGACATGACTGTAAACCGTCTTTTTAAAAATATCGACATTTATGATAATAATATTTTCCTGCTTACCAATCAGTTTGTAAGTCCGATTTCGGTTATTGCACCCAACGTTTACAAGTTTCATATTATCGACACTTTGAATGTGGATGGTTACAATTGTATTAATTTAGGTTTTGAGCCCAGAAACAAAGCTGATTTTGCGTTTTCAGGACATCTTTATATCACCAATGATAACAGATATGCAGTAGTGAAAGCCGTCATGGGAGTTCCGAAGGGCATCAACCTGAATTTCGTTCGTGGCCTTCATTTTGTTCAGGAGTTTAAATACATAGACAATAAAATTTGGATGCGTTCCCGGGACCAGATGATCATTAATTTTAATATCACCAAAAACGGCTTTGGCATGCTGGGCAAGAAAACGAATTACTATGATGATTATGTGTTGAATCAAAAACAAAACGATTCTGTTTATTCGGGTATTGAAAAGAAAGTCATCATGCCGGACGCAAGCAGCCATACAGAGCAGTTTTGGGCAAAAAACAGAATAGAGCCTCTTAAGAAACATGAAAGGAACATCTATGTTATGTCGGACAGTATTCAGAAAATGCCGGCATACAAAACATCTGTAAATCTGGCAATGTTAGTGGATGAAGGGTACTGGAATTTTGGAAAAATAGATATCGGTCCGGTAAACTCATTTTATGGTTTTAACAGTGTAGAAGGAAATGTGCCGCGCATCGCTGGAATGACAAGCCCTCAGTTCAGCAAGTACTTCCGGCTGACCGGAAATGTTGCGTACGGGTTTAAGGATAAAAAATATAAATATGGGCTTACAGCTCTCTGGTCGCTGAACAAAATATCTCTGAATGCCCGGCCCACACAGACGCTTTCGGTAACCTACCAGAATGAAACCGAATTTCCGGGCATGGAAATGCAGCTTGTGAGTCAGAATAACTTCTTTTTGTCCTTCAAAAGGGGAGTGGCCGACAAAATTCTGTATTACAAACTCTTTGACGTAGACTATTACAGGAAATGGGAAGACGGATTTTCAACCACATTTTCCATCCGGCATCAGGTGGAATATCCGGGCGGTAACTGGCAGTTCAATGCGCAGGGATATCCTTTAAGTCAGCTTACCTACAGTGAGGCTTCTGTCAAAATGCGCTTTGCGCCCAATGAAAAATATTACCAGGGAATGGATTACCGGACTCCGATCGTTACCAGGTATCCGGTTATTCAGCTGGATTATACCCAAGGATTTAAAAATGTTTTCAACTCGGATTTTACTTACAGCAAGTTATCTCTTTCCGTGTTTAAACGTTTCTATTTTGGATTGTTCGGATATCTGGATTCGGATGTGGAGGCCGGAAAAGTATTCGGCAATAATATTCCCTATCCGCTACTTTACCTGCACAGGGCCAATCAAAGCTATTCTTATCAGCCTTATTCCTATAACATGATGAATTTCCTTGAATTTGTCAGCGACAGGTACGCCGCCTATTTCGGAGAATATCATTTCAACGGCTTTTTATTCAATCAGATTCCATTAATAAAATATCTCAAATTGCGGGCAGTTGTTTCATTCAAAGCGCTTTATGGCGGACTCGGCAACGGCAACAACCCGGATGTAACACCAGGTCTGATGCCTTTCCCAACCGATACAAACGGAAACCCAACAACTTTTACATTGGGAAACAGCCCTTACATGGAAGCCAGTGTTGGAATTGAAAATATCTTTCAGCTTTTTCGGGTGGATCTTGTGAAAAGGCTCAGTTATCTTAACAATCCTCATGTAAGCCAGTATGGTGTGAGGATCAGCTTTAAAGTCGATTTTTAAATCCAATCAAATAGAAATAAAAAAGCCCCAAATTCATGGGGCTCTTTCTCTTTAGTTAGGTTAATCATTTGGTGGGCCGTATCCGTTTGATGTAAAGTACGGGCTGTATACCACAAGATCACTTTCATGAATAAACTCAAGCACCTGAACCGCATCGTCAGCTGCATTGGCAAATCCTGTAAGATCTGTATTGGCACCATTTGCATAATCGATAAGCAATTTAGGTGAAGTCCAGGGAACAATATCCAGCAACGACTTATAAGTATAAGTCCAGGAGCCATTGGGACGCAATTCAGTAATCCTTACAAATTTGTTTGCATAGGTAGCGGCACGGTTATAGTTGTAGCTTGTAAAATGGTAATAATGCCTTCCCTTTGGATCTGGCATATCCCCACTGCTCCATGTAACAATCCAATCATTCATATAAGCGATTTCGTCAACGTTTACAGTGCCGGTTTTATCAGCACCTCCGGCGAAAGCACCCTGAGCTAGCCGCAAAACGTCATTATCAGTGTATCCCCAACTTCTCAAGAATGATAATCTACCATCCAGTCCGTTGGACATCAGCTCCTGATAAATAGCCAGATCTTCCCTTGGAGCATCAATGGTTTTGTCGTTAGCTTCATCGTTTAACGGGTCGTTGTCATAATTGACAAGCCAGTCCTCGGCACCGACAATAGCGACTAATCTTCCCGAAGCATCGGTTTTAATAGCGGTAATACCAGGTTGTGTAAGCGAAGCTACGGCTTCAGTAAATCCCTTGTCAAACACACTTTGTGGCGCACGAACTACGTTCAGCCTTCCGAACTCGACTTCCTGAACAATGTAGCCTGCCTCAGGAATTACATCGCCAATTTCATCTAATTGGAAAGTTGCATAAGTACCATCGGCATTTTTTACAGGCTCCAGAGTAAGAGCATTGATTTTAATGGGAAGAGGATAGTAGGCCACTTCCTTCTCACCTGCGATTGCCTGGTAAATAGGGATACCCTCAGGCGTTCTCAGGCAAATAACCAGGTCACCATAAACGCCACCGCCTCCGCCGTTTCCAGCGTTTAAACCGCCGTTGCCTTTACCGCTTCCGCTTCCGTTACCACCGCCTCCCTGACCGCCACCTTTGTTGGCACTGCCTTTTTTCAGTAAGGCTGGATTATCAGAATCCGGAGTAACTGGGATGTCTGTGCACTGGGTAAATAATATCATACCCAGTATTGCAATTGGTAATAAAAATTTCTTAAACATAATAACCTCCTTTTTTAGTAGTGTGAGTT
>JACZJI010000147.1 GCA_014860665.1 Bacteroidales bacterium
GTTATAGCCATTTAACGCAAGCATTATTGCAAAATAACCCATCCCCGTTCCCACATCCAAAATTTTCGCATGAAGGGGAAATTTTAAATAGTGAATTACTGTATTGGCGTCTTCAAATATAAAACCAAATTGTTTTCCTAAAAGAGTTCTCAATGAGTTATAAAATCCTTTTTTCTCCCGTTAAAAAGATGTTGCTTATACTTACTGGCTTTTTGCTGGTTGGCAGCATGTCGGCACAGTCAAATGATGACTGTATGATGTGCCACAGTGATCCTACGCTCTCAGCAACGATAAACGGGAAAAATGTTTCACTTTATATTACAGGCAAAACCCTCGCAAGGTCAGTTCACAAAGGGCTGAAATGTATAGCTTGTCATACAGATGCCAACGTAACAGATTTTCCTCACCCGGTTTTAAAACCTGTACAATGCGGACAATGTCATAAAACGGAAATGGTTAATTATGACAGAGGTGTCCATGGTCAGGCACAAAAAGAAGGGGCATTGTATGCACCTACCTGCAAGGAATGTCATGGAACCCACAACGTGTTTCCGTCAACAGACCCGGCTTCCAAAACATTTAAAATGAATATTCCTTACCTCTGTGGAAAATGTCACAGGGAAGGAGCTCCGGTTGCCAGGGTTTACAATATTGACGAGCACAATATTTTACAGAATTACAGCCAGAGTATTCATGGTAACGGATTGTTTAAGCAGGGACTGATCGTCACGGCAACGTGTAATAACTGCCACGGAAACCACCTTATTTTGCCGCACACAAGCCCTAACTCAACGATTGCTCCGGACAATATAGCAAAGACTTGTATGCAATGCCATGCACGCATTGAACAGGTGCACGTTAAAATCATTAAGGGGAAATTATGGGAAGAGAAACCAGGCGTAATTCCCGCTTGTACAGATTGCCATCTCCCTCATAAAGTCAATGTAGAGAATGTTGTTACTACCATTTCAGACCGTTCTTGTCTGAAATGTCATGCTAAGAAAGACGTTCATAAAACCGTTGGAGATTCGACAGTCTCAATGTATGTTACAAAAGGAATGCTGAACAACTCTGTTCATAAAAATATTCCTTGTGTGAAGTGCCATACGGATGTTACTCCACATGCTGAAAGGCCCTGTATTACAGCAAAAAGAGTGGACTGCTCAAACTGTCATGCCGAAATTTCAAATCAGTATTTTGCAAGTGGGCACGGCCAGGCTTACATGAAAAAAGACAAGGAGGCACCTTATTGTACAACCTGTCACGGTGCGCATCAGATTAAGTCCAGATTTGATGATACATCTCCGGATTACCGGGCAAATATCCCTAAACTTTGTGGTGATTGTCACAGTAAAAACGGAAAAGCCAATGTGGGAACCAAACTGCATGAGGTTACAGCCCTTTATGATTACTCAAAAAGTGTCCATGGAGAAGCTTTAAAAAATAAAGGATTGATCATCAGTGCTGTTTGTACGGACTGTCATACATCCCATTTGATTTTAGGACCTGATAATCCGGAATCATCTATTTATCCAAGAAATATTCCTTCAACCTGCGGTACATGTCATAAAGGGATTTATAACAAATATGTTACCAGTGATCATGCGATTACCAAAAATGACCGTACCCATACTTATCCTACTTGTGTAACTTGTCACTCGGCTCACAAGATTTCCAATGTGAAACAGGATAGATTCATGGATGAGGTAACCGGTCAGTGCGGTAGTTGCCATAAACAGCTGGCAAAATCCTATCTGGAAACATATCATGGAAAGGCACATGAACTGGGAAATATGAAAACTGCCAAGTGTTCAGATTGTCACGGGGCACACCATATTCTGAATGTTAATAATCCCAATTCATCAGTTAGTCCAAAGAATATTGTTACAACCTGTAAAAAATGTCATCCGGATGCCAATAAACGGTTTACAGGTTATTTAACTCATGCAACGCATCACGACAAAAATAAATACGCCATTTTGTATTATACCTTCTGGGCTATGACCTTTTTACTGGTTGGAGTATTCGGATTTTTCGGACTTCACCTGCTCTTATGGCTCCCACGTTCTTTGATGGGATTAAAGGAGAAAAAAGCAAAGGAGAAAAAAGCAAGCCCTGAGGCTAATAAATACTATATCCGTCGTTTCACGAAGGCACAGCGATTTACACACTTGTTTGTGATCCTGAGCTTCCTGATGCTTGCACTGACGGGGATGATTCTGAAATTTGCAGATATGCCATGGGCCGATTTCATTTCCCATTTCCTTGGAGGTGTAACAGGTGCCGGAATCATTCACCGTTTTGCTGCGGTTATTACATTCGGATATTTCAGTTTCCATTTGTATACGTTGATCCGTCAAAAAATCAAAAATCATATTTCTGTTAAGCAACTGATTTTTGGTAAGAATTCATTGATGTTCAATAAACAGGATGTTATTGATTTCTGGAACACTTTGAAATGGTTTGTCGGATTAGGACCGCGCCCTAACTACGGACGTTGGACCTATTGGGAAAAATTTGACTATTTTGCAGTATTCTGGGGAGTTACGGTGATTGGTCTTTCGGGATTAATCCAATGGTTCCCTACATTCTTCACCACCATTTTCCCTGGATGGTTAATCAATGTTGCTCAGATTATCCACAGTGACGAAGCTTTGCTGGCTGTTGGTTTCATCTTTACAATCCACTTCTTCAACACACACTTGAGGCCTGAAGCCTTCCCGATGGACACCGTAATCTTTACGGGTACTGTCCCTTATGAAGATTATAAGCGTGAACGGCCGAGAGAAGTGGAAGAACTGAAACAATCAGGAAAACTGAAAAAAGTACTCATTAAGAAAGAAAAGCAGAGTAAGTGGATGCCATGGATTAAAGGCTTTGGGTATTTCTTCCTGGCGTTTGGACTGACCCTGGTTGTTTTGATTATTTATTCAATGTTGTTTGGATATAAATAGAAAACTAAGTAACAGTAAATTGGTAGTTGAACGAATGAGATTTAAAAACGGAATAAAAAAATAATTAAATTGTGCCAAGTATTGTTACTGATATAATTAACCCAAAAAATAAGTAATAAAACCTTTTTGATCATAATAATAAACTTAAGTTAACTTAAAAGAAAGGAGAATCAGTATGTCAATCAAAAAGTTGATGATGGTTATTTCTTTGAGTCTTTTGACGCTCCCCGTGCTTCAGGCTCAGAATTTCCAGTATGTTGGGGCAGCTAAATGTAAAGTCTGCCATAATTCACCTGCAAAAGGTGCCCAGTACAAAATATGGGAAGCATCCAAGCATGCACATGCCATGGAATCATTGAAAGGTGCAGATGCAAAAAACCCTAAATGTTTGAAATGCCACTCTACTTATTATGAAGTAAGTCCTAATTTGAGAGGTGGTATTACAGCAAACGAAGGTGTTTCATGCGAATCTTGCCACGGTCCTGGTAGTGCATACAAAAGCTATGCTATCATGAAAAATCGTGAGAAAGCGATGGCAAAAGGTCTTTTGATGCCCGATGAAAAAACCTGCACGAAATGTCATAATTCCGAAAGCCCTAATTTCAAAGGCTTCGATTATAAGACATATCTGGCAAAAATTGCGCATCCGATACCCAAATAATAATTAGTATCTCTTACGTGCAAAGTTGATATGACAATGAAATATCGCTTTGGGTTGTACATCAGACGTTTAAGAAGATATTTAAGACGATATCTGATTTCACGGGGAAATTCTGATACAACCTTTATCAAAAGTGAAATTGTCATTGAGATTATGAAAAAGAGCCGTGCATTGCACGGCTCTTTTTTGTTTGAAATATATGACTTCTCTTTCCGGGAAATACGATTTAGTCAGATAGAATTACTTCTTTGAAAGCATTTCATCAATGGCTTTGCAGGCGCGGAAACCATCTGCAATAGCGGAAATAGCATCCGCGGTGCTGTTTACAGCATCACCACCGGCAAATACTTTAGGATCGGTGGTCTGCTGTTTGTCATTGGTAACAAAACGGCCTCTGTTGATTTTGATCTTATCTTCAAATTCACTCATGAAGCTGTAATCTCCCATCTGACCGATAGCGGCCATAACGGCTGTTGCTTCAATAATGGTATTGCTGCCTTCAATGGCAACTGGTTTCGGACGTCCTCCGCGTTCATCAGGAACCATTTCTGCCATCAGATATTCAACAGCTTTTACATTACCTTTTTCGTCTTCGATAACCTTTATCGGAATGGCTTGCGGGATGATGTGTACCCCTTCCGCTTCTGCACCTTCAATTTCTTCCCAGTCGGCCGGCATATCTTCCACACGGCGACGGTAAAGAATGGTCACCTCGGCGTTCATTCTTCGGCTAACGCGGGCTGCATCGATAGCAACATTACCTCCACCTACAACAATTACCTTATCTCCGACATCAACCTTTTCACCGGAATTGATCATATACAAATAGCGATAGGCTTGCATAGAACCTTTGGCATTTTCACCATCCACACCCAGTGACCAGGCATCCGGGAAACCGACACCCATAAATACAGCATCATAATGATCGTAGATTTCTTTGAAAGTAATATCCTTTCCTACTTTGGTGTTGAAATGGATTTTTACACCAATACTCTGGATATAATCGACCTGTTTTTGGAGGCTTTCCAAAGGCAAGCGGTATTTTGGAATACCGTACATGGTAGCACCACCGGCTTTGGCACTTGCTTCGTAGATGGTTACACCATAACCACGTAAGGCCAGATAGTAAGCAGCCGTGAGGCCGGAAGGCCCTGCTCCGATGATACCTACTGTTTTTCCATTGGCTTCTTTAATTTCCGGATTCACGATTTCGTGAATAATATCAGCGGTTTTTGCCGTTTCGGTAGCATAACGTTTCAGCCAGCGAATAGCGATGGCTTCTCCGCGTGTAGCAATAGCACAAACATCTTCACAGCGACGTGTACAAACTTTACCGCACATTTCAGGTAATGGGTTGTTATCGTAAATGATGCGTACAGCATCAGCATCATTTCCATTGGCAATGGCGTTGATGTATTCGGGAATATGCATATGGTCAGGGCAGACTTCGGTACAAAGTCCGCAACTGATACAACGGCTGGCTTCTGCCCGGGCTTCATCTTCACTGTATCCGAGCACCACTTCAGCAAAGCTCTTAATCCTTTCTGTTCCTTCAATCTCTGTCATAGGAACACGCTGGAAGACGTTAAGTGAAGTTTCTTCCGTGCTGAAGAAAGAGATTTTTTCTTTTCCTCCGGGATTGTCTTTCCCCGGTGTCCAGAGAAATGAATCAGGGTCTTCACTTACGTAAAGATAATCTTTGGTAAGGCTCAAACTTCCGGTAGGACAGACCTCTACACACAAAGCGCACCAGCAGCAGCGGCCGTGATCAACTCTGGGACGTAATCCGGAATCTCCTTTTCCTCCTTCAATGCCTTCCAGATGAATCATGTCGATGGCTGCATTCTGGCAAATAGTTGAGCAATTACCGCAGCCAATACATTCATCCAAATCATTATAATGAAATCCACGGTAGCGATCCGCTGCTTCTTTCGATACTTTGGGATAAGTAATTGTATGGGGTTCTTTCCCGAACTGTTTTAAGGCAGTCAGCGGCTTTAAAGTACCTTTCAGATCAAAAAAACTCATAGTTTTAATTTTTTCCTTAACGTTCAATTTCCGGCGGACAAACGCCCAGACTGTTCATAATAGGTGAAACATCAGAGATGTTGGCTCCCACTAATACTTTTTCCAACAAAGTGACTCCATGCACATAAGCAGCTCCTCTAAAGTGTGTTCTGCGGGGCTTGGTTCCTCCGTCGCTGGCGATATACATTCCAACTTCACCACGTACACTCTCTGTGCGTGCATACGCATCTCCTTTGGGTAAGGCCCATTTCTGGGGATTGGGAATTCGGTTATAATATTCGCCGGAAGGCATTTGTTCTATTACCTGGCGGATAATACGAATTGATTGACGGACTTCCTGACGGCGCACTAAGGCACGTGCCCATATATCACCGCCTTCCTGCGTGGGAACTTCAAAATCAAGACGGTCATAAACTTCGTAAGGATCGTCTATACGAATGTCGCTTTTGATACCGCATCCGCGAAGTACAGGTCCTACAACGCCCCATTCAATAGCTTTTTCCTTAGAAACAATTCCGATGCCCTGGGTTCTCTTTTGGAAGATGGTATTGTCGAACATCAGATCATCATAATCTTTCAGACGATTTTCCAGATAATCCATGGTGCGAAGCACTTTTTCTTCAAAACCTTTAGGGAGATCACGACGAACACCGCCCGGCCAGATATACATGTGATAAACCCTTCCACCAGTCAGTTCTTCAAAAAGGTCAAGGATGTAATTCCGGTCACCGACACTCCACTGTCCAACAGTATAAAGTCCCAGCGAACCGTTTTGTCCACCGTACCAGAGCATGTAAGCCCCCAATCGAGCAAGTTCCAGCACCAGCACACGAATGTATTTGGCTCTTTCGGGAACTTCGCGGCCTTCGAGCAACTCTACGGCCCGGGCATATGATTCTTCTGCAGGGTCGGGTTCGGGAACACAAAAACGGCACATCAGCGTAAAGCACTGGAGCCAGTTCCTTTGTTCCTGAAGTTTCTCAAAAGCGCGATGCAGATAACCTACTTCGGTGGTTGCTTTGACTATGGTGTCTCCTGTCACTTTCAACCGGACCATCATATTCCCGGTAATGCCGGGATGCTGAGGTCCTATATAGAGTGTTGTTTCCTTTTCTCTCATTTTATCTGGAGTATTTTTTTGCAAATTCCGGAATCTCTTCTCCGGTAAGTTTGGTTATAGCTTCGCGAACATCTTCGGCATCCTCCCGGCCAGGCCTTTCGAAGAAAGTCTCTGCTGCAAAGGCAGCCGTATCGAAATCGCGTCGGTAGGGCGGCGGACCTTGCCAGTCTTCGAGTATAAATTCGTCAGGAGCTTCGAGCCCGGTAAATTGTATTCCGAACATTTCGCGGAATTCCCTTTCGTAAGTATGCAGCTGCGGCCAGATCATATCCAATGTCTCCAGCACCGGATTGTTTCGGTCTATGCGGGTGCGCACAAAAATTTTAATCTTTTCTGCCGGAGACCAAACGATAAACACGATCTCAAATTCTCCTTCTTCAAGCCAGTCAACACAATTGGTGTCGGAGAGGTGTTTAAAACCCATCACATCCTTTAAGTAGAAAAGGATGGAATGAATGCTTTCTTTATTGATAGAAACATCAAACCGGTTGTAGTTAAAGTTATTTTCCACTGTTATATCAGGAAAATGAGCTTTTATGCGGTTGATGAGTTGTTCTTTTAGTTCTTTCATCGTTCAATAATTTTACCAGTTGTAATCGGGCATGACCCAGTTAGGTATTATTTTCTTCTGGTTAGCACGGTACCATTCAAGATTTTCTTTGTATTTCTTGGCGCCTTCAGCTCTTCCTTCGGCAATACGTTCCTGCAATTTTGCAAATCCTGAAAGGACAGCTTCCGGGCGTGGCATGCAGCCGTTTATATACACATCCACAGGTAAATATTTGTCAAGCACTTTGATGGTGTTGTATGAATCGTAATACATGCCACCGTTGATAGTGCAGGAACCAAACCCCACAACATACTTGGGGTCCTGCATCTGCTCGTAAACACGAATCACGCGTTTTAGCGTTTTGGTAGTAAGATATCCGGTAATCAGCAATACGTCAGCCTGGCGTGGTGTGGCAGCTCCGCGAACTCCTAGACGTTCGGCATCATAGCGCGATGTCATGGTAGGAGGCAGCTCAATAGCTCCGCAACCCGTACCGTATGCCAGCACCCAGATAGAGTGCTGGCGGGCCCAGTTCTGGATGATATCAACTATTTTCTGAGAATTTTTGTCGTTTATCATGATTTGTGTATTTCTATTTGAAAAAAACAGCCTGTAAAATAGCCAGCAATCCGAAAAAGCTGGGCCAGCCCCAGAACCAGCGAATTGCATGCTCGGTTCGGTAACGCACGGTCGTAAGGCTGTATAAAACAGGAATCAGATACAGCACAAATGTCTTGACCAGCAGGATAACCAGGTTATCAGCACCGCCCATAAAAAGGTCCACATAAAGTGTCAGCTTTACGAAAGCAAATACAGAACCTGCTGACATCATAACGAAGAGGTATTTCCCTCCGTTTTCCGAGATGGGACCTGATGCTAATTCTGCAGGAGCACCCACGATGTCGAAAGGCGAATACCGGAACATCCCAAGCATGGCCATTACGGCAGCGATAAAGGCGAAAGGTGATGAGAACATCAGCCAGGTGCCGCTTTGTATCTGCACATTCATCAGGTCAACGATGGAGGTGGTGTGATACTGGATCATCAAAGCAACCAGTGCCATTACCCAGGGAATTTCAAATCCGGTCATCAGACTCAAACCACGGGTTACACCGATAGCAGAGTTCGGATTTCCGGTTTGTCCGGCACCCAAAGCCATTCCCAAGGGACCGAAAACCATAATGTAAAGCAGGAAGATCAAATCTCCGTGAAAATTCAGGTTAGGGAACCATTGATTATGAGTCAGCACGGGGACCACCATCAGAGACATGACAGAGGATACCATGATGAATGCCGGTCCGAAGTGTTGCATAATGCCATGATGGATGGCAGAACGCTTGGAGGCCAGTTTCATGGCATCGATAAAATTCTGATAAAAAGGAGGCCCTTTCCGGTTTTGTACCCTTGCCGTAATCTTACGGTTTAATCCACCGTAGATCATTCCTACCACAAAAGCCAACAGAAATGTAGCAACTGCACCTAATATATTATACAATACTGATTCCATTTATATTGTGAATTATTTTAGCAAATAGTTTCCGAATAAAAGCATAATCACTACGAAAGCAATGACATAAATGGCATAAGTCTGACCGTTTCCGGTATAGATTCTGCGCATGAATTCAAACAAGGCTTCCAAACCTTCTCCCAGATTTTTGTAAAACTTGTCGATCTGGCGGCGCATAACGGGTTCCACAGCACGGAAGAAAGGCTGATAGAAATTTTCCGAAAAAGTCAGATTTTCATCTTCTTTCGGGATTTCCCCTGAAGAGCTGATGTCTTTGGTGGTGACGTAACGTGTGTTTTTATATCCTTTTAAAGTGAGGAAAACAACGAAGAAAAGGAAAATAGCGATGATATAATAAAGAATAGGTTGCAGTACCACGTGATTTCCCCATCCATTCAAAATCACGGAAGTTTCCCATAAGTTTTTGTAGGAATCAGTATAACCCAAAGCCTGTAACCCGTTGTTGATAGGACTCAGCAGGATTCCGGGGAATGTTCCCAAAACAAACATCAGTAATGAAAGAATCACCATCGGGACGACCATAGCGGCGGGGGCTTCTTTCACATGTGACCACTCTTTTTCTTCCTGGCCCAGGAAAAATCCGAACAGGAATTTGTAGCAATACAAAAATGCAGCTGTGCTTGAAAAGAAAATCACAATGACCAACAGGTAATGATTACTGGTGATTAGTGACTCGTAAAGCATCCATTTACCAACGAAACCGCCCAGCGGAGGAATCCCTGCCAGTGCAATAATCGATAATAGCGCGGCGAAGAAAGTCCAGGGCATTTTGCGAATAAGTCCGCTTACTTCCGTGAAATTGGTTGTCCCGGTTTGTTTTTCAACAGCGCCGACAACCATAAACAAAGTGCCTTTAAACAAAGCATGCATCACTGCCAGAAATAAACCTGCCAGCAAGGCAAGCTCGGTGCCGATGGCAATACCGGTAATAATATATCCGAGTTGGGCAACAGAAGAATACGCAAGTAGTTTTTTGGCATCATCCTGTTTGATGGCCCACAATGTTCCGATGACTGCTGTGATTCCACCCATCCAGGCAATCACTTCCCGGAACCAGATGCCTTGCGGAATCTTATTGATCAAAGTCACGAAAACTATTGTCATTCCGTAAACACCCATTTTTGATAAGGCACCTGAAAATACGGAGGTGTAAGCCATCGGGGAATTACTGTAAGCTCCCGGTGCCCAAACGTGCAACGGCATCATGGCGGCTTTTACGGCAAAGCCAGTCAGCAGAAGGACAGGAATCCAGATTTGCATACCCAGCTGCATGGTCGGGTAGGCATTAATCAAATCTTTGATGAGGAAACTGCCTGTAATGGAATGAACCATCACGATCGCCATCAGCATGGCATAAGCTCCGATCGCACTGAAAACGAAATATTTAATTCCGATGCTTTGAACTTTGTTTCCGTTATAAATGGTCATGAGGTAAGATGACCATGTCATGATTTCCCAGAAGATGAAAAAAGAAATCAAATCCTGACTGAGCAGGATGCCCGTCATGGACATAATGCTCAGGATGAAGTTGAAATAGAATGTCCCCAGCCTCTGTTTTCCTTTCATGTAGCTCACGGCATAAATAGCAGCCATGGCTCCTAATCCAAGAACAATCAGTGAAAACAGCCAGCCGAAATAATTCAAACTCCAGTTTAATGTAATGCCGTCCACTGAAAAGGTGGCAGATTGTCCTATACTTAACTGTGTATAGAACAGAAAAGCCGGTACCAGAACCGAAGCCAGAAAGAGAAGACTCTGCAGTACTTTGTTTATCCTTCCCGCAAAATAGGTCAGGATGGCACCGCCCAGAAATAAGATAAATATGTTTAAAACAGGATTCATTGTCTCTTGATTTTATCTTGCTGATAATACATGTTGAATATATTGGCTCTTGTCCATTAAGTCGGAGGAAGCCTTGTGTAGCAATCCGGTTACGGAATCAGGATAAAAACCTACCAGAAGGATGATGGCTCCCAGGATCAGCATGACAATCATAGCGTTAACCGTAGGCTTTTGGGGTTCCATATCTTCTTCTTTCTTAAAGAAATAAACCCGGTTAACAACCCTTAGATAGTATACCAGTTCCACCACACTGACTGCAAGTACCAGGGCAATGATGAGCCATAGACTGCTGTCGGCTGCGGCTGTGAGGACAGCCAGTTTACTCCAGAAACCTGCAAAAGGTGGCAACCCTATAATGGCAAAGGCGCCCAGAGCAAATAAAAGTGAGGTCAGCGGCAGGTGTTTTGCCATCCCGCTGACATCGGCAATATTTTTTTCAGTGGAGTTGTAAGCCAGATAGCTACCTGAGAAAAACAACAGCGACTTAATAATAGCATGGTTGAACATGATGAATAGCGCTGCATAAATTCCTTCTTTGGTACCAAAACCAAAAGCGATCAGCACCAGCCCCATTTGTCCGATACTCGAATAAGCCAGCATTCTTTTCAGTTTTTCCTGACGGATGGCTGCGGTTTCAGCAATAACCATTGTAATAATACCTATGACGATGAGGAACTGATAAGCGCCCGGCAGGTCGAATAAAGTATAGATTACACGGATAACTGCATATACTGCGGCTTTAACTACGATCCCGGCAAAAGCAGCTCCTACAGGCCCGGGGGCTTCTGCATAAGCATCGGGTGCCCAACCGTTGAGCGGAAAAATTTCTGCTTCAATGCCCAGGGCAGTGATGAAAAATATCAGAGAGGCTACTTTGTAACCAGGTTTCATCAGATGCATCTTGGTGGCGATGTCGGCCATATTCAACGTTCCCAGCTGGGAATAAATGATCATGATGGCCAGCAGGAGGAATGTAGATGCCAGCGAACCGAGCAAAATATATTTGAAAGAAGCTTCGGCGCTGTTTCGTTCTTTATAATACGAAGTCAAACCGTAGGCTGAAATACTGGTGATTTCGATAAAAACGAACATGTTGAAAATATCACCGGTCAGTGTCATTCCTACTGAACCAGTGATCAGCATCATTAGCATCAGGAAGTATTTCAAGGCAGGTTCGTATTCTACATTTCTTTTGAAACGATAGCTGTAAGCCCACACCAATAAGCCTAAAAAGAGCATCAGCGTAACCAGAAATCCCGAAAACGGACTAAACACCAGATTAATTCCAATCGGTGGTTTCCACCCGGCAATAATTTCTATTATCGGGCCAAAAGCTAATACATGTTGTAATAAACTTACCGATAAAACCAGTAAATAGGCGAGTACCAAACCCGGCACAATCCTGACCGATTCTTTCCATATCATCCCCAGCAGCGGAATTAAAAATGCTGCCAATAAAGGAATAGCAATAAATAATACCGGACTTCCTACCATTTCAAATTCTTTATTTGGTCAATATTTAATGTGCCATGATGTCTGTACAAACGGATGACCAGTGCCAGTGCCACAGCTGTAACACCGAATCCGATAACAATGGCGGTCAGCACCAGCGCCTGTGGCACAGGGTCAACCATGAGTTGCGGATGAGCCAGATAGGCTGGCGAGAAAATAGGAGCAGTACCTCCTTTGTAGTAGCCCAGTGCCACTATCAAAAGATTGAGTCCTGAATCCACAACAGACAATCCAATCACAATTTTTAAAAGGGATTTCTTTATCAGGGCACCATAAAGCCCGATCAGCATTAAAATAACGGCTGTACCGTAAACCCCGTAATTTAACAGGCTAAATAATGATTCATTCATTGCCTTCTCCTTTCTCGTTTAATACCGTATAAATCACACCGGTCAGCTCGGCAGCCACTTTAAATCCGACAGCGATATATATAATCGGGATAATCCCGCCGCTGAACAGTGAGTTCATTACTCCTGTAGGCAAGAAGTTGTGAAGAAAACTGCCTCCGTGGAGCAACCCTAACAATCCAACTCCTGCAAAGGTAATCCCCGCCAGCGACTCAACTATCGAGAGTGCTTTGTGGCTTACCGAATAACTTTCATAAGAAAGAAGCATCAGCAAAAACCCGGTAGCAATGATAACGCCGCCCTGGAAACCTCCTCCGGGAGACAAATGCCCGTGGATGAAAACATAAGCACCCAGTAAAATAATGGCTGGGAAAATCAGCTTTGCTCCTGAAGTAACTACGCTACTGGCTGAGAACAAAACCGAACGTTCTCCCACTTCGTGTCTTTTCTTATACAAAACACTTCCCAGCACGGTAACTGCCAGAAACAAGACCGTGACTTCACCAAGTGTATCAAAACCTCTGAAGTTCACCACAATGCTTGTTACAGCATTGGGAACGTTCAGCGATTTGACAGTCTGATTTATATAAATATCTTTAACAGGATCTATTCCTTTCACAAAATGCGGTGATCCGAACCCGATGTCGAAAAAGGTGCTGGCAGTGTAAAAACCCAACACAGCGAGCAATACAATAACTAGTAACTTTTTCATTTTACGGCTGATTTAATTTTTTCTTTTTTATCACTTTCATCTTCCATTCTCACTGTGTTCCGTACTGTGATAACAAAGATGATGGTAGTTAAAGCAACGCCGATGGCTGCTTCTGTCAGCGCCACGTCAGGTGCCTGAAGTAAAAAGTAGAGGACTGAAAGAATCAGACTGATGATACCGGTGGCCAGGGTGGCATAAAGAAGGTCTTTTTGCCTTACTGCATAAATTGCTGCAGCAATGATCAGAACCAGTAAAACGGCTATTAAAATGAAATAGATCATGATTTTACCTCCTCTTTTTTTTCAGACATTTCCACTTTACGGTAAGCATCATATTCTTCCGCATTGTTGCTGTATATTTTAGGGAATCTTCCTCTGATGTGCATGGCTCTTGCCAGAGCGTGAGAGCTTAACGGGTTGGAAAAAGCTATAAATATGATGAGAATTAAAGCTTTCATCATCCAGGAAGGAGATAAAAAGCCCACTCCCAGTATCAGACTCATGGCTCCCAGCGTTGTGGCTTTGGTACCGGCCTGAAGGCGGTTGTATACGTCAGGCATACGATAAATTCCTAATGCTCCCAGAAAGAGAAAAATACTTCCTACCAAAATCAGGAAACCACCAATTATTTGCAGTATTGTACTCATAGTGCACCCTCCAGATATCTTGCAATAACGATGACTCCGATAAATCCCAGAACGGCATAAACCAGAGCAACGTCAACATAAATGAATCGATGGAACATATATGCCAGTAACACCATGGCAGCAACCCCAATGGTTGTGAGGGTGTCAAGGGCAACGGTACGATCGCCGGCAGTGGGACCTTTTACAAAACGAATGAGTGAAAAGATCATTCCCAAAGCCATGAAAAACAATGCGATGTAAAATACGTAGATCATGATTAAAAGATTTTTAATAAGATTTTCTCAAAAGACTCTGCGATATGAGTGAAAGCCTCCTCCGGATGCGTTGTCTGAACGTCAATCCAGTGAATATAAAACACATCGTCAATGACATCAATGGTAAGGGTGCCCGGAGTAAGCGTAATACTATTGGCAAGTACCATTTTACCAAAGTTGGTTTTAAGCTGTGTTTTGAATTCTACAATACCGGGATTGATTGGCAGCGCAGGAGAAATAACTCTTTTTGCCACATCAAAATTGGACAGGATCAAGGCTTTGATAAATACAATGAGAAACCAGATCATGTAGGCAATTTTTACGGGATGAAAAAGCGACAAATCACAGCAGGTAAAAAATGGCACGCTGAACATGGCAATAATTCCACTGACAAAAGCTCCGGTCAGTAGTTCCTGAGTGGCGTAGGTGCTCGTGAAAGCAATCCATACCAGCATCAGAAAGAACCAACTGGTGATGAAACGTGACAGTTTATTGGCAAAACTCAATTCTTGCATAAAGCATTATTTTAGATTAATCGAGGTCGTATTTTTTATTTTCGAAATAGCGCATAAATTGAACTCTTTCGTATTCAGCAGGATTCGGACTGTTTACCTGGCTCATCTTTCCACGGAAGTCATCCAGGCTGTCGAAGCCGTGTTTTTCCATCCAGTCTTTTACATCCTGAAGCATACCGGAAATGGATTCAATACCGTTTTTGTAAAGTGCAGAAACTACCTGAACAGCATCAGCTCCTGCCAGAATTTCTTTAATAATGGATGCTCCGTCATGGACTCCGGTGGAGGCAATCAGGTTGCAGTCTACCCGTCCCGAAATAATGGACATCCAGCGCAATGATATGGCCAAATCCGAATCCTGACTTAGAACATTGGTCGGTACCAGAGTGAAATTTTCGATATCGAAATCGGGATGGAAGAAACGATTAAAAAGAACTACCCCATCTATTCCTCTGTCAGAAATCCGTTTTACGAATGCTGCCAAATCTGCAAAGTAGTAACTCAGTTTTACTGAAACAGGAATGGTGACTGCCTTTTTGATATTATCAATAACCTGGAAATAAGTTTTTTCTACTTTTTCACTGGTCAGATTAAAGTCGGATGGCAAAGTGAAAAGGTTAACTTCCAATGCATCAGCCCCGGCTTCCTGAATTTTTTTAGCAAAGAAACTCCATTCCCATGAACTGACGCAGTTAACACTGGCAATCACCGGGATGCTCAGCGTTGCTTTAGCATCACGAATCAGTTGCAGGTAAGCTTTGATGTTGTCTTCCTTGATTTTGTAATCATAATAGTCGAGGTAGTTGAGGTCAGGGTGCTCTTCGTTTTTGTCTTTTTCTAAGATACTTCTGTACTCGTTGTAAATTTCTTCTTCGAAAATGGATTTTAGTACTACAGCCCCGGCTCCGGAGGCTTCAATTTTTTTTAAGCGATCCAATGTAGCTGTGAGGCTGGAACTTCCGACCACAACAGGGGATTTTAATTTTAGTCCTAAATAATTAACTGATAGATCCATAGTGTGCTTTTTTTGATTCAAAACCCATGGAAATTTTCCTTTGGGGCGGCAAAATTACCTAATAGAAAAGCACGGTCATATATGGTTCAAATGTATATATCTTATTTAGGTTTGATTTAAATAATAAATTGACTGTTAACGTATTAACTGCAAAATTCACAGCTGATAAAAAATAACACAACTCTATTGGGAATCATTATGTTGTAAATGAATTTTTAGGTGTTTCTAAATAAAAAATCTATCAAAAACAATACTATTTATAATTAGTATAAATTACAATGCGAGTCAAAAAAAATTCTGTTAAGAAAAAGGGGCTCCGAATTCCGGGAGCCCCTTTCTTTTTGGGGTAAGAATCTGTAAAACAGATATCTTAAATTATGACAAACAGTTATTCAGTCAGAGGTTTATAGGATTTAAAGGGTGAAATTTTTGCGGCCTCGGCTGCTTTTTTGTATGCCTCCCACTGGTTATCAAAGAAGTTCTGTATCCGTTTTATGGTTTTATCAGTTAAGATCTCAGACTGTTGCAGAATTATTTTTTCCGTTCCGTCAAGAGGTTCGCGTTCATAAATTACGGAGTACATTTTTTGTAACTGGTCGATCACCAGATACGGATTGTCGTATAGTCCCTGAATATGTTTGGGTGGGAATAAATCAGCGTTAATTGCTTTCAATGAATCTTCCGTGACTTTGCTGACCTTCATGAGATTTTTAACCTCTTCAGTTTTTGTCTCCGGAAGCATAGACTTAACCTGATCCATTACCTTTTCGCTTTCCCGAATTCTGTCTATCGCTTTGGCCAGGACAGCCATTTTCTTCAATACAGGTTGTACCATGCGGTAATTTTCCTCCATTCCCTCTTTGCTGATATTCATTCTCGGGTCGGATTTAATGGTCAGCGTTGTAGAGTCAGTGCTGCCCTCGTAGCTGAAAACCAGTTTGTAAGTTCCGGGCAATACATAACCGCCGTTTCCGATTTCCGGAGAACCGGGTTTCGGTTTCTGACTTCCCGGGAAACGATACCCTTTTCTGTCAAGATACCAGGAGAAACGGTTTATGCCGGTCTTAGGAATTCTTGTTAGAGTTCTTACGACATTTCCCTGGTCATCTATAACTTTAATGGTCACTTTTTTGGCTTTTGCCCAAAGGTCAGAACCTTCTTTATCTCCTGATCTGTCATATCTGCCACCCTGATTCTGATTTATTTTATCAGCCAGGCTGTCGCCTTCTTTCACCGAAAAGGTAATCATGGCACCGAAAGGCCTGTTTTCACCGTGATAATAAGTAGCACCTCCGGCAAAGATTCCCGGTGCCGGACGTCTGCTTACCTCGTAAGCTGCAGGAGGAGGGAAGGCAACAATGGTTTTGTTCAGAAGTTCGGTTCCTTTTGCAGCTAATTCCCTGAGCGGTCTGATATCGTCCAGCACATAAATCGAACGGCCAAAAGTCCCGATGACCAAATCTCCATCCCTGGGCTGGATGGTCAGGTCCATGGTAGAGACCCCTGACGGATATCCGTGTGTCCAGTGTGTCCATTGCTTGCCTGCATCAATACTCACATACAACCCGTTTTCAGTACCTAAAAATATCAGGTTGGGCTCTACAGGGTCCTGGATAAAAGACAGACAATATCCCTGAACCTGATTGGGACCGACCATTCGCTCCCAGGTTTTTCCAAAATCGGTAGTTTTGAATAAGTAAGGAGTGTAATCGTTTTGCCTGTAATTATTAGCTACAACAAAAGCAGTTCCTTCATTGTAGTTTGAAGCCCGTATCTGTGGAATCCAACTTCCTTTAGGCAGACCTTTGATTTTTTTGACAACATTTTCCCAATTTTTTCCGTCATCGGTAGTAAGCTGAACGTTTCCGTCATCGGTTCCTACCCAGATAATATTATTCTTCAGAGGGCTGGGAGCAATGGTAATGATTGTGTTGTAATTTTCAGCACCGGTGGCGTCCACTGATAAACCACCACTTTGCATCTGGTGTTGTTGTGCTGTATCATTGGTAGTCAGGTCAGGGGAGATGACATCCCAGCTATTTCCATTGTTGGTGCTTTTGTATAAATACTGACTACCGAAATAAACTGCATGAGAATCAAAAGGATCTGGTGCAATAGCGGCATTCCAATTATATCGCAACTTCTTTCCAACCGGTGTCACTGGACGAATGTCTTTTGAGAAACCAGTGTTGAAATTCATCCGAACAACGTAGCCTTCCTGAGCCATGGCATAGCAAAACTGCGGATTGCTTTGGTCCGCAATGGCACCAAAACCATCGCCACCGTAAAGATTTTTCCAGTAGGAATTGATAATTCCGCCGCGTGCCCAAACATAAGCCGGCCCTCGCCAGGAACCATTGTCCTGCATGCCACCGTAAATATGATAGGGTAAATCGTTATCTACAGCAACATGATAAAACTGTCCGACGGGAAGGTTTTGCACATAGCGCCATGTTTTGCCCTGATTGTAAGTAATGGCCAGACCTCCATCATTTCCATCCATCATAAAATTAGGATTTGTGGGGCTGATCCACCATGAATGGTGATCCGGATGGATGTTACTGCCTATGAGTTGGGTAAAGGTTTTGCCTCCGTCAATGCTTTGATTGACAGTTTCAAACAAGGTATATACGATGTTTTCATTTTTGGGGTCACAATAAATATGGGAGAAATAGAAAGGTCTGTCGCCGATATTTTTGGTGGCGGTCAGCTTCCATGTTTTCCCTCCATCATCGGAACGGTAAAATCCATTCTTTTTGGATTCTATGATGGCATAAACCCGCTGCGGATTGCTGGCGGCAATAGCCAGACCGATGCGTCCCAGTTCTCCTTCGGGTAACCCATCTTTCGCTGTAAGTTTTTTAAAAGTTTCGCCACCGTTGTATGTAACATATAATCCTGAACCGGGACCTCCCGATTTAAAAAACCAGGGCCACCGTTGCGATTGCCACATGGCAACAAAAAGTTTATTGGGATTGCCCGGATCCATTATCATGTCCGCAACTCCGGTCAAATCATTTTCATATAATATTTTCTTCCAGGTTTTGCCTCCATCGGTAGTTTTGTATAATCCCCGTTCAGGATTCGGCCCCCATGGAGAGCCTAAAACGCCCACATAAACAACATTGCTGTTTGTCGGGTCGATAATAATATTCGCAATATTTTTCGAATCTTTGAGCCCCATGTATTGCCAGGTATCTCCTCCGTCAAGGGAGCGGAACACCCCTTTCCCGGATGAAACGCTGTTTCTGGGATTATTTTCTCCCGTTCCGACCCAAATAACATCAGGATTGCTTTGATCGATTGCAATTGCACCGATGGATAAGTTGTCCTGTTTGTCAAAAACCGGTTTCCAGGAAGTCCCTTTGTCAACAGACCGCCACAAACCACCTGAAGCAGTTCCTGCAAATATGATATTCTGATCTTTATTGTTCACAGCAATGGCCGTGACACGTCCACTCATGCCTGCGGGACCAATGCTTCTTGGTTTCAGTCCGCCCATCTTGTCCATATTGAGTTGTTGGGCAGATAATGTCACTGAAAGCAATAAACTTAAAATGGTAATAACAGTAAATTTTGCTTTTCTCATAAATTTTAGTTTTAATGAAAAATATCTAGAAAACAGTGTGCTATTATTTAAAGAAGAAAAGTAAAATTAAAGAAAAAATCAAAAAGTCCTTTATTGCGGGAAATTTTTCATCTTTCTAATATTAGCATTATCATAAGTTAAAATAGTCCATCCCGTTTTTAGGTTTTTTGTTGCTTACAAAGCAGAGTGCAATTTGCCTTTTGGGCCAAAACAGCCCTAAGCTATTCTCAAGGATCATAGCCTGATACAGAAACTAATTCAAATGAGACTCATTATATATTGTGAATTTAATAACATTTATTGTTAATCGCTTAACAAAAAAACATAATTTTGAAATCTTATTCAGGTATGGACCTATGAGAGTTTTAATGCGACCGCCCGTTTGACTGATTCCCTCAAATTTCACGAAAATTTTCAGGCCTAATAATTTCCTAAGCTATTAAGCGGCACATTTAATTTGATTGAAAGTTATTAAAAGAATGAGTTTGTAAATACAATATTTGTAAAACATGTTCATTTTGAATACTTTAAATAGATAATTAAATTTTGACCGTTAAGTTGTTTCAAGTAAATAAAAAAATAGTTAACGTTTTAGGAATTTTTTTTAAAATAATTTATCTAGATCATGAAAAAATATTTAGTACTCTTAACAGTAATAGCTTTGATGACATCCTGTAAGAAGACAACTACAACACCAGCGGATCCGCACGTGGCTGGTGCAAATTGTGGTAGTTGCCATGCTACTGAACAAAGTCAATGGGCAAGTGCTCAGGATTTGCATGCACTTCCTGTGGCAGCAGTTTTGACGAACCCGGATCATAATTCTACTGAGCTACTCAATGGCGACTGTATAAAGTGTCATTCAACCTTTCAATATCCGCTTGGTATTGATCATTTTGTAACTCCGATAGATACAATCGGTTCCCCGGCTGGAACCTGGACAGCAATGAATGCAAAAGATTGGCAGGCTACAAAATGCGAGGTGTGCCACGATCCAGCTTCAACCGATTCTATGAAGTTGGCCAAGTACGGTTCCGAGCTGGATGGTCCGTGGTCTCCAGGTTATATCAATTTATCAACATTGCCAGCAGCTTATCAGGTAGTTAGATCTTTAACTACCGGTATGACATGGGTTTATTATTATCCCAGCCAGAATTCACTCCCGGTTTTGGCAACAAAATTATGTAACTCATGCCACGACCCGGCTGATGAAGGTACAGATCCTGCAATTTCGCTAAACGGAATCAGTTGCGGACCTCAGGGAGGTGATAGCCGTGCTTATGTAGCCAGCAATCACCAAGGCTTTAATTGCATTGATTGTCATAATCCACATACTTTTGAACCAATTGACCCTACAACAAAACAAGCCTGTTTAGGTTGTCATTCTACCCCCAGAACGGGGAAAGTACACCTCAACCATCTGTAAGAACAAAAGACTGAAGCATGTATTTTCACATGGAATGACTTTACGGTAAATTATATTTTTTATTAAAAACCCCGATCATGGCCGGGGTTTTTTATTAACCTGAATTCGATTTAAA
>JACZJI010000148.1 GCA_014860665.1 Bacteroidales bacterium
GTTTACCACCATCGGAAATCATGAATTTGATTACGGCCCCAATGCACTGGCAGATGTAATTACCGAAGCCGAAAAACACGGAGGCATCCCCCAGATTATCTCCTCCAATCTGAAACCTGTTCCCAATGATGTAAGGGATGATAAACTGGCCAAACTTTTCGAGAATGGGACAATTTTGCCCTATAAAATCATCACCCTAAAAGGAATAAAAATCGGTATTATCGGAATTTTAGGCATCAATGCCGCCGAAGTCGCCCCCAATAAGGCCCCTGTAATTGTTGAAAAGCAAAGCAAGACCGCCCGCAAGATGGCCAAAATGCTGAAAGAAAAGGAACATTGCCAGTTGGTAATCTGTTTGTCGCACAGCGGCGTTTATCCCAACGGGAAAGGCGGCTTTTACGGCGAGGACATCAAACTGGCTAAAAAGGCAAAATACATCGATGTTATCATCAGTGGGCATACCCATGTGGTAACACCGCAACCTATCAAAGTCAGAAATACTTTGATAGTCCAAACCGGCTCCTACCTGCATTATCTGGGCCGACTTGATCTGGATGTTCAAAATGGAAAGATTGCCAACTACTTTTTTGAGCTGATCCCCATCAACGACAAGATTATGGGAGACAAAAAGATCAACGACGAAATTAACGCCTACGAAAAGGTACTTACAAAAAAATATCTCTCACCGTTGGGGTTATCCTACACAGAACCCGTTGCAGAAACTTCATTCAATTTAATGAAGCACAATCCCAAAGGTTATCAAAACACAAGTCTGGGTGTTTTTCTTGATCATGCCATCAGATACTATGTTGACAAGTACGATGGAGGAACCGATGTGGAACTGCTGGCTTCCGGTGTTGTTCGTGATAACATCTTAAAAGGGAAAACGGGCAAAATTACAGTTGCCGATATCATCAGGATGCTGCCATTAGGACGTGCCAGTAACCTTCTTCAGGGATATCCGCTGGCAAAAATATATCTCACCGGGCATGAGCTGAAAAACCTGATGGAAGTACTTTTGCTTTCAAAAAGCGACGACGGCTATGTTTTTGCTTCAGGTATTAAAGTCTTTTATAATCCGCATAAGCTGATGCTCACAAGGGTTTATAAAATCGAAATGAACGGGAAACCCATCGATCTTTCAAAAGACAATTTAAAACTCTACAGTGTTACGGCCGACACCTACCTGCTCAGTTTTATCGGTGAAGTGAAAAAACTCAGTCATGGGCTTGTAAACGTTGTCCCCAAATTCTCAGACGGGGAACCCATTCATGATATGAGCAAAGCCATTATCGATTTCAACAAAAAAGAACCCGGTGTACAACCCGGAACAGAATGGCTGGGCGTGGTTCGCTACCTGCAACATCTGAAGGACACAAACGGCAATGGCATTCCCGATATTCCGCTGGAATACGATCATGCCCTTTCAAACAGAATTCCCGGAAAGAAGAAATAGCAGATGAGTCATTCCTTTAAAACCCTGTATCTTTTAGACAATGAGAAGTTCATTTTCATTGAAGTAAAAAGAACAGGACTTACAGATGAGAAAGATCCAGCCAAAATTTATTTTTGGCTGGTATACGAAAAAGCAACCGAAAAAATCCAACGGCTTCAATTTGTTTCGATGTATTCAGATGAACATGAAGAGCAGCGGGTTTTTAAGGAAGGAATGTTAAAGTTTGATCCGCAAAAAGGTCATTATCTGGAAAACGGCACGCACAATGGATTTGAATTATCAAATCTTTCGGGACATCCCGTTCCTGACACCTTACTAAGCAGGATCAACGATTTCTTTTCAGGTTTATAGCATAAAACACCTAAACTTATCACGGGTTCACGTCAGAAGCGCGAGCCTTTTTTATTTTCCCTATGCTCCCCCTTACTGGTGCGCTTGCAACGCGTGCCAGTAGGTAGAGCATAGAAATTATGGCTTTAATCTTTCATTTAAATACTTATCCAAAATCTTTCTTATGGCTTCACTTCCCGGGCCAGGGGCATTTTTATAAACTAAATGACCTTTTTTATCAAATATCATATAACGAGGGATGCTGTAAACCTTCCATTCTTCAAGTATTTTGGAAACCGTTGAATTCACAATAAAATAATTCTCCCCTAAATAATTTGTCTCCGTCCTTCTAATCGCTTTTTTCCACGCATTATCCTGATCGTTTTTGGCAAGATAAACAAAGGCAACCTTTTTGTTTTTATAAGCTTCGCGCAACTTTTTGGCAGCGGGCATACTGCGTCGACACGGCTCACACCAACTGGCCCAGAAATCAACATAAATTACTTTCCCTTTATACTGTTTAAGTAAATCCTTAAAAGTAAGTTGAGTACCCTGCTCATTTTTCAACAGTAAATCATTGCTTGTCTTAAAATCCAAATTGTTTTTTTTGATCAAATAATGGGCTTTAATACTATCGTGGGTGAGTTGAGTATATTTTGATAAATATTTCTGAATATCTTCTACCGGGAAATCTTCAATAATGCTTTCCAGACTATAAAACCGCAACAGATTTTTTGTTTCGGGTGGTATGTTTTTCAATGTATCAATATTATCAAATACTGTTCTTGTATCACTGTATATCCTGTTTGTACCTCTATAGACTTTAACATTTTTAGCTTTGCACAAAATATCCCAAATAAATCCCTGAACCAACCTGTCATAAGAGATGTAATGAATTAAACTATCATTAAAAAAGCCGTGATATAACGAACTTATCTGCACAACATGATTATTCTCATCTGCATAATTGAAATCATTTACAGATGCATCTACTTTTTTTCTTGAATACAAGTAATCAAAAATTGATGCTTCTGCCTCTTTTCTTCTAAGTAAATAGTTGTAATATTGATAGAAAGTATCCGATACTGCTTTGCTTTGATACAAAGAGTCAAGTATGTGTTGGTAATTTTGAATATAGGTCTGAAATTGCTTTTTTAAAGTATCAACCGACATAAAATCGACATCACTTTTTCTGAATAGTTTGTTATAAATATCAGGCCGCTCGGTTTTTAATTGCATAAATTTACGAAGGCGTTCATATGTAAGTAACGTAAAACTTTCAAATCCAAATTTGGACTGTCTGTCCTTAATATTCGCCTGAAAATTATATTGTTTCGTTAATTTTTCAGATGTATAACTTTTGACATGGGGATATAAATTCTTACCACAAGTAAATTCTATAGTGTCCCCATTCCTGAACAAATAATAAATATCCTCAATCCCCTGAAATTGATACAGAACCTCCAGATAATCTGTTTGGATATTTTTAATTTTAAACGTATCCACTTTTTGGGGGGGATTATATCCCGACAGTAAACCGTTATTGTTAATATATAATATCAGACCCGGTGGGACCTTCCCTGAACTTAACCCCGAAGGAAAAGTAAACCCTTTATAAGTAGGTACATTTTTGAAGATAAATACAATATCATTTGCTTTTTTGTCTGTTTTAACTGAACTATTATTACAACCAGTAAAAGTTGCAACAATTAAAATACCAATCAATAGGGTTTTTGTTTTCATTTCTTTATGGTTTCTTTAAACATAAAAATTGGTGTTATTTGGATTTGTTGATTGGGGAAAGGTTCTAATATGGAAGTAAAATTGGGCATTCAGGTTATGGTTTGTATCAAAAATATGAAAATGTATTTAACAACTAAAAAATTTAGTTATAAAATTTGTTCCTGAATTACACAAAACAGAAATAAAAAACCATCACTGGTACGCTTGCAACGCGTGCCATTAACATTCAAGTCCATGAATTGGAACTTTTAAATGCTCTAAATAAAATTTATTTTTATATTTGGGCAAACCAAAAACAATTAGCCCGGTTCTCTGAACCTTACCATTGTTTTTATTTTGATTTAGAAATGAAGATTGTGTTTTATACCTGACAATTTACTGTCGGGATGAGACCCTTTGTAAAAACAACATTATGAACCCAAATAACCTGCTGTCTGCATCTGACAGGCTGCTGACTGTATCATGTAAGTCACTGACCGTATCAGTCAAACCTCTGGCTGCACCAGTTAAACATCTGACCGCATCAAGCAGGCCTCTGACTGTATCAAGTGAACCCCTGACTGCACAAAGTAAACCGCTGACCGTACCAGGTAGGCTGCTGACCGAACCAAATAAACCGCTGACCATATCAAGTATCTCGCTGACTGCATCGGGTAAACCACTGCCGGCACCAGGCAGAATCCTGTCAGGCAAAGTCGTTAATGAATAAGAAACCCTTTTAATTTAAATTTTATATCATGAACAAAAAACAAAGTAACCGGAAACACATGGTAGAAGCTACCTTGTCTTTCCTTGATGGAAATGCCTCTGTATGGCAAAGTATTGCCAAGATCGGGGAAGTAAAGAACCAATTGAACGACGTGAATCAAGCCATTGATACCGCTGTCGTTGACCAACAACAGGCACAGTTAAGCATTGGCAAAATTAAGCTGGAGCAAAAACGTACTGTCAGTGAAAAGGCCGATATTATGAACGACATATTGGAAGTCTTTGCTCAGATGAATGGCAACCAGGAACTGGCTCAAACCATGGCCGACAGCGCATCCGACCTGTTTCAGATGAGTTATGATGATATGTTGCGCAAAGTAAAACTTATCATTGATGCTGCCACGGAGAACCAGGAAGCACTCGTTGCAGAATATGGTTTAACGGCTGAACAGATTGCCGATCTGCAGTCGGATTATGACCGGCTTCGCGAACTGAACGGACAACCGCGCGAGTACCAAATCAAATCCGGTATTGCTACACTCACGCTCGAAGAGTTATTTGCAGAAGCCAACACACTGTTGGGCAGTCAGCTCGACAACCTGATGAAGCTTTTCAAACGACGCGATCCCAACTTCTACAACGGCTATCTCAAAGCCCGTATGGTAGTGGATTATTAAAAACAGGAAATGAAAACATCCCCGGAGAAGGGTTACCGGGGATGTTTTTAAAATACCATATCATTACTGGCACGCGTTTGTAACGCGTGTCTCTAAAACCATTTCTGGCGCGCGTTTGCAACGCGTGCCTTTGTTATTCATACATGAAAGCCATACTCAGCATTTATCAGGAGAACTTTTTAATAATATCCTTTAACAACCGGTCTGCCTTAGCAAAATCCTTTTTGTCAATATAAATTTCAGATTCAAAATAACCAGCCAAAGGCGAACGGGCCTGTCGTCTGCTTTCTTTGGTTTCCAATTGATAATCTATGCCGTTATCATCAAGGCAGATCATTTCTTTTCTCAATAATTCCCTGTCGTAACAGGTACTGTGAAAAACATAATTCGGTGCAATTTGTATGTTGATTTAAAAAAGTGTCCAACAAAAATAAAGCAACCTAAAGTCCCATCCATTTCAGACATTGTTTCACTTTGTCTTCATCCGGCAGCAGGCCGTCGATCCAATGGATTTCGACGCCTCTTTTTTCCATCCTGCGGAACCAGGTCATCTGGCGTTTGGAAAACTGATGAATGGCTGTGTTCAACTGTTCGAAAAGTTCCTGGTAAGAAATCCTGCCCGTAACATAATCCGTCACATAGCGGTATTCCAGCCCATAAAACTGAAGCTGCTCAGGTTTTAATCCCGAATCCAGCAATCCCTGTATTTCTTCAATCATGCCGTTTTCGAGACGTTCTTTCAGCCTGCGGGTAATGCGGTCGCGCACTTCCTGCCTTTCCAGCCGGATGCCGATATTCAGAGAATTGAGCTTTGGGAATTCCGGTTCAACGGGGTTATCTTTTTCAAATTGCCAGATTTCTATGGCACGGATGCAGCGTTCTCTGTCGGTAATGTCTGTGGTATTGTGCAAAGGGCCGTAAGATTGTAAAATCTGAATCAATGCATCCAAAGATTTTGCGGCGAGAGAAGCACGCAAATCTTCATTCGCCGGCACCTGTTTCATTTGATAACCCATCAAAACAGAATCAAGGTACAAACCGGTTCCTCCACACAAAACAGGCACTTTTCCACGCGTTTTGATATCGCGGTAAGCTTTTAAAAAATCTTCCTGAAAAGAATAGACATTGTACTCGGTTCCCGGTTCGGCAATATCAACCAGATGGTGTTTTATTTCGTATTCATCAACAAAATATTCCGAGAGGTCCTTTCCCGTTCCGATATCCATGCCACGGTATACCTGCCGGGAATCTGCACTGATGATTTCGCTATCAAGATGATGAGCCAGTTGCACAGCCAAATGTGTTTTTCCGGTTGCAGTAGGCCCCAATACAGTTATAATGTCAATGTTGTTCATGGAATGGCAAAGATAGTAAGACCTCAACATCGAATCTTTCAATCAGAAAACAATATTTTTTGATTTTTTCTGTTTCTTTTCAATAAAGGAATCTTTCTCTTGCTGTATTTTATGATATCAAAAATGAAAATCACGATTTTCATCGTGATGATTCTGTTAAGTGTGCAAATGAACGGGCAGGAAATGCTGGGGCTGGGATTCAGCAATTACAGTGGTATTTCGGGTAAGAATATCAATCCCGCATTTCTGACGGGGTCGAAAGTATATCTCGATGTTAACCTTGTGGGTGCAGGCATATCAATAGAAAATAATTTTGCTTACATCCCGAGCGGAGGCGCAACGATATGGTCTATTATCCGCGGTGACAGTTTACCTGAAAAATACAGCTCAAACTATTTCGATAGTTTCTATACATATTACAGAAACAAGCCCAATTACAACATGGCGGCAACGGCTACAATCATGGGGCCTGGCGTGATGCTGCAGGACGGGAAACAGGCTTTTGGCATAAGTTTGTCCGCACGCAACTATGAATCGGCTTATCATTTTCCCGTAACATTCCTTCAAAATATATACAATCAGGAACCTAATCCGGGACAGACAAACAAGGATTACGGATTTAACAATTTCAGTATGGCGTCTTTGAGTTGGTCGGAATTGTCATTTAATTACGCTTATGATTTTTATGAGCGTTACGGGAATAAATTTACTGCTGGAATTGAATTCAAGGTTTTATACGGGATTGAAGGCTTTTACAGTCAGACAAGTGTTTTAAAATACCATTGGCTGTCATACGATACAATCCGGCTGGATACTTTAAACACAACGGCAGGAATGTCACTTCCTGTAAATTATAACAACAATAACACAAACCTTAGTCCATGGGATAAAGGCCATGGTTTTGGTGTGAATATCGGTTTTCTGTATACAAAGAATGAAAGCAATGTTTCAGAAAAAGGAGAAAAAGCATTATGCGCTAAGCCGTACGAAGATTACAAATACAGAATTGGCTTTTCAATTATGGATATCGGCGGCATTCGTTTTAAAAATAATGCCCGGCTTTACCAGTTGCAAACCGGAAATTTAACCCTTGAAGCCACCCAGATAAAATTCTACAACACGGTGGATTCCACCATGAATTACTTAGCACAGATTCTTAAAGTGGACACCTCTAAGATGCTGAAAGGCTCAGAGATTTCCATGAGTCTTCCCACTGCACTGAGCCTGCAAATGGATTATCATTACAGAAAAAATATTTACATCAGCGGTTTCTGGATTCACCCGTTGAGATTCAATAAACAATCTTTGAGAAGGCCTGCACAATTGGCTGTAATTCCACGCTACGACACAAGGATGCTAGGCGTGAGCGTGCCGGTTTCATGGTACGATTATCAGCAGCTCCGGTTAGGACTGGCGTTGAGAATTTATTCAGTTACACTGGGCACCGAAAAGCTGGGAACCCTTTTAGGGTTAGGAAATCTATCGGGGATGGACTTCTATTTTAACATTAAAATAAACCTTGAAAAAGGGACCTGCCTCAGCTGGAAAAAAGGCGCGTGTTCTGCCTATTAGCATAAAACCGGAATCTTTCAGTTATGCCATTGAACCCGTTTTGTCATTTCTTTCCTGAACAAACTATTTCGAATCGTTTGAAAACATTCAACAGAAGATGATTGCAATCCGTTTTCCAGGATCTCAATCATACATCTCTTATTCTCCGGATACAGGTTTTCAAGTTCAAGGCATTTCTTCAGGGCCTGTTCATTTTGGACATGTTCCTCTATTTGCCGTTGACGTAAATATTGCAGTATCCTGAGTCCGTCGACTTTGTTCCGGCATGCTTTCACAAAATTGTCACGATCTTTATAATTCTCTCTAAAAGAACCCCAAAGATTAGTAGTACGGAATTGTTTCTTCAGAAAATCGTCCATGGGAGTCGGAATATCCTTTTCGTACAATTCAGGGAAAAGTTGAAATGTCTTTCCTACCTCATCAAAAAACTGAGGGTCATAAATCGGGTAAGAACTCCAATCGCCCTGACTGCCTTTTATCAATGCAGGGCCTGTCCCGAAAACAACCCTGTCGGAAAGTCGCGACGACGGAAAGGCCGTTGTTGTTACATAGCTATCTATAGAACCATATTTTACCAGCTTCTGAAGGAAATAAAAATCTTCGCCGCTCAATACCGGAGTAAGCCCGCCTGCTTTTCTATAAGCCCAAACAGGGAATGCCATAGCAGAACCCAATGCTGTGAAGGCATAGGGGTTTTCGATACGGAACATATTCAACAGGAAAGTGCGCATGTAAATTTCATAACGCAAGATCAGATTATCCTGCTCCTGATCTCCTGTCAGCTGGTGGTAATAGGGCAAAGAAACTCCCCAGCTGGATTTATTTTCTGCGAAAAACTTTTTTAAAGTACTGATATAATCGGCAGGATAAAACGTATCCGCATCCACACTTAAGATAATATCGTCCTCATTTGCATGCTCGCTGATCCAGTCCATGATTACTTTCCTTGCGTGTCCTACCCCACCCTTTTTTGGAAGCCACCCTTGTCCCAAAGAACTTTTGTCGATTATTTTTAATGGAATTTCTTTTTCATTATTCAGAATCTGCAGGCTTCGCAGATTATCTTCACACCAGGGAAAATATTTTTCATCCTCCCACCAGTGATCATATTGGTTAACACAAACCACCAGAAAAAAATCCATTTCATTCTGACTCTTAAGTGTTCTTAAAAATTGTGAAATTGATTCTGATTCATTCAACACTGGTAAAGCGATGTAAACCATTCCGTTGTTTTTAAAAAAATCAAATCTAACAAGTTTTGCCAGATTGATTCCGGTTTACACTAAAGAAAAT
>JACZJI010000149.1 GCA_014860665.1 Bacteroidales bacterium
ACAATCTGTTTTCGGGCGAAGGTGGCTGCATGTTCGGGTGTCTTGGACAAGGCGACTGTGTAGAAGCCTGCGATTTTGATGCCATTTATATGAACCCCGAAACAGGATTGCCTGTGGTAAAAGATAACTGTACCGCCTGTGGATCCTGCGTTGACGCTTGTCCGCGCGGTATTATCGAAATGCGCAAACGGGGAATCAAAGACAGAAGGATTTTTGTTTCCTGCGTCAACAAAGAAAAAGGTGGTCCCGCCAAACAGAATTGTGAAGTAGCCTGCATAGGCTGTACCAAGTGCGTGAAGGTTTGTAAATTCGACGCCATCACCATCACGGATTTCCTGGCTTATATCGACTTTAACAAATGCACGCTTTGCAGGAAGTGTGTGGAAGAATGCCCCACCAATTCCATTTGGGAAGTAAATTTTAAACCACGTAAACCGAAAACTACAGAAACTGATACTCCTATAAAAGGCGGCCCTGATAGAGTGGAGATGGCCGGAACCAATACCGGGATAAACAACTACGACGAAAGCAAAAAATAAAGCCATTTATATAGATTCTGACAACAATGGGGATTTTAAAAACATTTATTTTAGGAGGGGTTCACCCGGAAGAACATAAACTTTCTGCCGGGGTGGCCATCCGCGAGCTTCCCGTTCCGGAGCAAGTGGTAGTACCTTTCGGCCAAAATCTGGGTGCCCCATCCAAACCTGTGGTAAAAAGAGGTGAAAAAGTAAAAGCCGGGCAGTTGATAGCGGAAGCCTCTTCCTTTATCTCTGCCAATGTCCATGCCCCGGTTTCGGGAACGATTTCAAAAATTGACAATGTAATGGATGTCTCCGGGTACAAGCGTCCCTGCGCAGTCATTACAGTGGAAGGCAACGAGTGGGAAGAGGAAATCGATCTTTCCGAAACATTGGTTACCAAAGAGGATTATACAGCTCAGGAAATTATAGAAAAGGTTAAAAAAGCAGGTATTGTCGGGATGGGAGGAGCTACTTTTCCTACGCATATAAAGCTCATGGTACCTAAGGGGAAAAAGGCCGAGTATCTCATCATTAATGGGGTTGAATGCGAACCCTATCTTACTTCCGATCATCGTCTGATGCTGGAAAAAGGAGAAGAAATTCTGGTGGGAATCCGCCTGCTTATGATTGCCCTGGGTGTTGAAAAAGCCATGATTGGAATCGAAAACAACAAACCGGACGCTATCGAATATCTGACAACACTGTCTAAGAAATATAAAGGCATTACAGTCCATGCCCTGAAGGTAAAATATCCGCAGGGTGGAGAAAAACAGCTTATCAAAGCACTCACCAACCGCGAGGTTCCCTCAGGGAAACTTCCGGTTGAGGTGGGTTGCGTAGTTCAGAATGTTGGAACGGCATTTGCCGTTTACGAAGCCGTTCAGAAAAACAAACCACTCATCGACCGCGTGGTTACCGTGACCGGGAAAGCAGTAAAAACCCCTTCCAACTTTAAAGTACGTATTGGAACACCCGTAAGAAATTTGATTGAAGCTGCAGGCGGACTTCCGGAAAATACAGGAATGATCATCAACGGCGGCCCGATGATGGGAAAAGCTTTGATTAATCCTGATGTTCCAATTGTAAAAGGCTCCTCCGGAATATTAATTCTTGAAGATGAGTTTGCATCACGACCAATTGAGAATCCTTGTATCCGTTGTTCCAAGTGCACAAATGTCTGCCCCATGGGGCTGGAGCCATATTTGCTCTCACGCCTGGCCCGTACAAAGCACTATGCTGAAGCAGAAAAAGAAAATATCATGGATTGCATCGAATGCGGCTCCTGCCAGTACACCTGCCCTGCCGACATTCCGTTGCTTGACTATCTGCGTCTCGGAAAATCCAAAGTGGGAGAAATTATCAGAAAAAGAAATTAGAATTATTTGATATGAAGAATATGCTTACGGTATCAGGCTCTCCCCATATTCACGGGGACGAATCGACGAGAAAAATCATGTTTGGTGTAGTTTACGCCATGATACCTGCTATGCTGGTTTCCATTTATTTTTTCGGGCTGAATGCTGTAAGGGTTTTACTCCTTTCGGCTGTGGCCTGCATTTTCTTTGAATGGGTAATACAAAAGTTTGTTTTAAAAGGGCCCTTGACCATCAACGATGGCTCGGCGCTGGTAACCGGAGTTCTGCTTGCTTTCAACGTACCTTCAAACCTCCCCTCCTGGATGGTCATCATCGGTGCTTTGGTAGCTATTGGCATTGCCAAGATGTCTTTCGGAGGACTAGGAAAGAATGTTTTCAACCCGGCACTGGTAGCCCGTGTGTTTTTACTCATTTCTTTCCCTGTACAAATGACCACTTGGCCGGTTCCTAAAATATTACCCGGCAACCTGTCGGATGTTATAACAGGTGCCACACCCCTGGGGATGGTGAAAGAAGGGCTTCGTGCCGGGCAGACCCTTCCTCAGATCATGCCACATTTGCCCAGTTACATGCAAGAGCTGATGGGGCAGATGGGTGGCTCCATGGGAGAGGTTTCCGCGCTTGCAATTATTCTGGGTGGTGCTTATCTGCTTTATAAAAAAATCATCACATGGGAAATTCCGGTTTCTATCCTGGTGACAGTGTTCCTGTTTTCAGGTGGGTTATGGCTTGTCAATCCCTTGCGGTACGCTGATCCGTTTTTCCAGTTACTGACCGGCGGCTTGATGCTGGGAGCATTCTTTATGGCGACAGATATGGTCACCTCTCCCATGACACGCAATGGCAAGCTCATATTCGGCGTCGGAATAGGATTCCTGACCATACTTATACGTGTCTGGGGAGCTTATCCGGAAGGTGTTTCCTTTGCTATTCTGCTGATGAACGCTGTAGTGCCGCTCATCAACAGAGGGTTTAAACCACGGAGATTTGGGGAAAAACCGGGTGTTGTTCCGGCAGTTAAATGACAGTAATTCACAGAATGCGATAACAGACAATAAAAAGATTAGAAATGGCTTCGAAAAAAGAATCGAGTTTTGTTAATATGGTGCTCACCCTTCTCAGCATTACGGCCTTTGCCGCGCTGGCACTGGGTGTTGTTTATGTGGTTACTAAAAACCCCATCGAGATCGCCCAAAAACAGAAGCAGGAGGCCGCTATCCGCCAGGTACTACCGGCATTCGACAGCCTGAAGGTGGTGATGCTCCCAGATGCCGAAGGTAACGATTCCCTGCAGTTCAACATCGCTACCAAAGATGGCAAACTGATCGGTGTGGCTATTAAAACCTACACCAACAAGGGCTTTGGAGGAAGATTCGATGTGATGGTAGGCTTGCTGCCCGACGGCACCATTAATAACACGGCTGTTTTGGATATGAAAGAAACCCCCGGGCTGGGAACTAACATCATGCATAAGAATTCCGATTTTCCTGATCAGTTTGAAGGGAAAAATCCGGCTTCTTTTGAGCTGAAAGTAACAAAAGACGGTGGTGATGTGGATGCCATCACAGCGGCAACCATCAGCTCACGGGCTTTCTGTGATGCATTGCAACGGGCTTATAAGAGTTTCGAAAAGAATAAGAGCAAATTCTAAAACCTGAAGGGACGTTTCCCGCAGGCAGAAAACATAAAATCTGAAAGAATGAACCAGATACAGAATTTTACAAAAGGTTTTTTTAAGGAGAGCCCTACTTTTGTGCTACTGTTGGGGATGTGCCCTACGCTTGCCACCACCACATCAGCCATTAACGGGATGGGTATGGGGCTGGCGACGGCTTTCGTACTCACCATGTCGAACCTGGCGGTCTCCCTGGTAAAGGACCTGATACCGGATAAAATACGAATCCCTGCTTTCGTCGTAATCATCGCCACTTTTGTGACCATCGTGGAATTGGTGATGCAAGCCTTCGTTCCCGGATTGTACGAAGCGTTGGGGATATTTATCCCATTAATCGTGGTAAACTGCATCGTGCTCGGACGTGCTGAAGCTTATGCTTCAAGTCATGGCCCCTGGTCTTCAACCGTGGACGGTCTGGGCATGGGACTGGGATTTACCATGGCACTGACCATTCTGGGCGCTGTCCGCGAATTGCTGGGCAGCGGTGCCATCTTCGGCATCCATTTCATCAAAGGCAACTTCATGCTGATTTTCATCCTGGCTCCTGGTGCCTTTATCGCGTTGGGTTACCTCATTGCTTTGATTAATCGAATTAGAAAAACATCCTAAAAATCTGAACCGTGGAATATTTTGTCATCATCGTATCGGCCATATTTGTCAGCAACATTGTATTAATGCAATTTTTGGGCATCTGCCCTTTTCTGGGGGTTTCCAAAAGCATCAACACCTCTATAGGAATGGGTGCTGCCGTGCTGTTTGTTATGACGCTGGCCACCATTGCTACCTGGCTTTTTCAGTATTATATTCTGAATCCTTTTGGACTGGCATTCATGCAGACCATCGTATTTATTCTTGTAATCGCGGCCCTAGTGCAGATGGTAGAAATCATCCTGAAAAAGGTTAGCCCTTCACTTTATCAGGCTTTGGGTGTTTACCTTCCGCTGATTACGACTAACTGTGCCGTTTTAGGTGTTGCCATTCTCACCATTCAGAAAGATTATAACCTGATGGAAGGGACTGTCTTCGCCATGTCGACCGCCATAGGTTTTACACTGGCTCTGGTAATCTTCGCCGGAATCCGTGAGCACCTCGAACTGATGGAAGTACCCAAAGGTATGCGAGGTATCCCCATCGCCCTGATTACCGCCGGAATTCTGGCACTTGCATTCATGGGCTTTACCGGGATGGCATAACGGAAATATGAACTTTTAATGTTGCTTTAATATTTTTTGAGGTCGGGGGCGCAAGGTTTTGCGCCCCTGTTTTTATCGTACCCCTTTTACCTTCATCTCCAGGCTGTACAAACCGTGCGAAGCCGTAATGAACAGTGTGTGCCTGTTGCGGCCGCCAAAGGTGATGTTGGCCGTCCATTTCTGATCGATCGGGATATGTGCGATCTGTTTCCCGGTTTTATCAAACACGGTGACACCGTCGCCAGTGATATAGATATTGCCTTTGTTGTCAATGGTCATTCCGTCGGAGCCCATTTTTGCAAACAATGTTTTGTTCGACAGCGTGCCGTCGGGATTAATGTTATAGGAATAGGTTTTTGAATCGCCGATGTCGGCAACGTACAGCATTTTGCCATCCGGCGTGCCGATGATGCCGTTGGGTTTTACCAGATCATTGCAGACGATCATCACGTGTTTTTTGTCTGGTGTCAGGTAATAAACACGCTCCAGTTGAATGTCCTTTTTTGTTCTTTTCCAGTAAGGCCGCTGATAATACGGATCAGTGAAATAGATGCCTCCTTTCGGGTCGATCCAAAGATCGTTGGGGCCGTTCAGGCGGTGGCCTTCAAAATTATTGACCAAAATTGTGACTTTCTTATCGGGGCTGATGGACCAAAGCTGGTCTTTCTTGTCGGCACAGGTAATCAGGTTGCCTTCCCGGTCAAAATAAGTTCCGTTCGACCGGCCGCAGCTGTCCATAAACATCGACAGCTTGCCCTTGACGGAATACTCCCAGATCTGATTGTTGGGCTGGTCCGTAAAAAAGATGTTTCCTTTCTGATCGCATGACGGGCCTTCCGTAAACGAAAACTGATTGGAGATCAACTTCAGTTTAGCGCCTTTAGCAATGATGGAACTGTTCTGCGCCCGAAGCGAAACGCTGAAAAAAAGCATCATGACCACTGCCATGATTGAAAATGCCTTTATGCTTGATTGAAATGGGAATTTTTTCATGTTTTTATTATCTGTGTTTCGGTTTCAAAGATAGTGAAAGACTTCCTTTGTCCTGTGATTGCAATTCGTCTGTATCCTGATTTACCCGATTTTTAGATTTACAGGATTCTGTGCCTTCACTTACCCTGTGATTTAATTTCAGCTCTCCCGACATCTGGGTTATCATCTGTCGACATGCAACCCGAACCATCCAGGTACATCATCATATTTTCCCATCCTGAAAATCTTTTTATCCTGAAAATCCTGATTCTGACAGTTAGAAAATATACTTCTCCATCCGAAAATTGTCTGAATCTGGATTAACCTGATTTGATGATGAACAGGATTCAGACCCCCCGTGCTTTAGATTTATATTTTGTTCCATGAGCATTCGGGCACCAGACTGAATGCATGAGGTTATATCATTATCTTTTCCCATCCTGAAAATCTTTTAATCCTGAAAATCCTGATTCTGACAGTTAAAGAATATACTTCTCCATCCGCAAATTGTCTGGATCAGGATTAACCTGATTTGAGGATGAACAGGATTCAGAACCCCCGTGCTTTAGATTTATATCTTGTTCCATGAGCATTCGGGCACCAGACTGAATGCATGAGGTTATATCATTATCTTTTCCCATCCTGAAAATCTTTTAATCCCGAAAATCCTGATTCTGATTTAAAGATTTGCAGGAATTCAATGTCTGCACTTACCGGGTGATTTAAATTCGTTTACCACCTGTCGGCTGGCAAGTGTGACGCGAATGCACTTACAAAAAAATGTTATGAAATATTGACTTTTTCATGCTAAGAGATTCTTCAGGTAATCCGATATTTTCATTTTGGTTTTGGTGCCACTAAGTTAACAATTCTTTCGAAAGGTGTCCTGCTTCAATCTGTTTTTCCTTTAGAATACCTGTTATTTTGATGCAAATAATCAATACAAAAGTGTCATTTACCTTCTCCCAAAGGCACAAAACCACCGCGCAGACATATCTACCCGCCGCGGAGAGATATCAACCCACTGCGCAGAGGGACCAACCCACCGCGCAGGCATGTCTACCCACCGCACGGAGGCACCAACCCACTGCGCAGACATGTCTACCCACCGCGCAGTGGCATCGACCCACTGCGGAGCCCCATCTACCCGCTGCGCGAAGGTGTCAACCCGCTGCACAGGGAGGAAATCAAAATATTCTGATCTGAAATATCGCCCTAAGAAGACTCATCCTTATGTAAAACCAGTAAAAATTACACCTGAATGCGGCATTTTTGGCCCAGTTTCTTTGCTTTAGCAAGTTTTCCTGCGACATTTGCGCAAATTCCAACCCATGAAACAGATATTTATTACCCTCGTCCTGGCCCTGACCATTTTGGGGCTTCAGGCACAAACCACCACTTATTACAAAAGTTCAAGATTTAAAAAAGTTGTTCCTGTAAATAAAGCAAAGTATAAAATTGTACGTTACACAAAAAAAGATACTACTGTTTATAAATCATATGAAATTAAAGGGAACCAGCTTTTGACAGTCATTAAGACCCTGAATGGGCACGCTACCGGTATCTGGTATAAATATGACAATTTCGGCGATCTTATCTATAGAAAAGATTTTAGGGAACTTGTATACTCCGATACTCCTGTTAACTGTCCATTTTTGTTAAAAAAAGATGATCCGAGATGGAAACTCGTTAAAACGGCACAATTTCCGGGAGGAATACCGGGATTGATGGCCTTTCTAAAATCCCACATTCATTATTCGGAAGTGTCAAAAGAAATGCAAGATGCAGGAACCGTTATCATCCGATTCGTTATTAACGAGGATGGAACACCGATACCCAATTCGATTAAAAAAGGCGTTGACCCTTTTCTTGATCTTGCTGCCTGGAATGTAATTAAGGAAATGCCTGCGTGGACTCCTGCCCACCTGGAAGGAAAACCGATTAGAACCTTATTTAATCTTCCTGTAAAATTTTCATTGAGATAGAAAGGTTATCACAGAACTAGCGGTTCTTTATCAATTTCTTCACAGCTGCTTTAATTCCTTCCACATCCATACCACATTCCTTGTAAAGCGAATCTTTGCTGCCCTGTTCCACAAAGTAATCGGGGATGCCCAGGTTGACGAGTTCAATATTTACACTGTTTAAGGTCGCCAATGCAGCAACAGCACTTCCCATGCCATTGCGGATTACTCCGTCTTCAATGGTAATGATGTATTTGAACTTTTGAAAGATTTCATTAAGTAAGTTTTCATCCAGTGGTTTGAGGAAACGAAGGTCGTAAAGCGCGATCTGAATTCCTTCCCCTTCCAGCTGCCGACAGGCTTCCAGCGCAAAATTTCCGGGCTGGCCCAAGGTTATGATAGCAATGTCTCTTCCATCTTTTAGCATCCGGCCTTTACCCACAGGCACCTCCTGAAACTCCTGATGCCAGGCATCGGCACCCACAAATCCGTAACCGCGCGGATAACGGATAGCGAAAGGTCCTTTACGATAATCAGAAGCCGTATACATCATGTTACGCAATTCCACTTCGTCCATAGGTGCGACCACCACCATGTTAGGGATGCCGTTCAGATAAGCCAGATCAAACACGCCGTGATGCGTTGCCCCATCGCCACCCACCAGTCCGGCCCGATCGATACCGAAAATCACCGGAAGGTTTTGCAGCGCTACATCGTGGATTACCTGGTCGTAAGCACGCTGCAGAAAAGTGGAATAAATGGTACAGAACGGAATCAGCCCTTCGGATGCCAGTCCTGCCGAAAAAGTCACAGCATGCTGCTCGGCAATACCCACATCAAAAACACGTTCCGGAAATTCCTCCATCATATAATTCAAAGCCGAACCCGAAGGCATGGCAGGCGTCACTGCCACCACTTTGTTGTCTTTTCTTGCCAGTTCCAGCAATGTTTTTCCATATACTTCCTGATACGAAACCCTGTCTTTCGGATTTTTACTCAGCAAGGCTCCTGTTTCCCTGTCGAACGGTCCGGGTGCATGAAAAATAGTCTGCTCTTTCTCAGCCTGCTCAAAACCCTTGCCTTTGGTTGTAATGATGTGCAGCAGCTTAGGTCCGTCGATCTTTTTGATCTCTTTCAAAACCGCCACCAGCTGTTGCAGGTCATTCCCGTCCACAGGGCCGAAATAGCTGAAATTAAATGCCTCAAAAAGATTACTGTTGCGGAGGAAGACCTCTCTGACATTATTAGCCCTGTTTTTAATTGCTTTTCTGCGCTGGTTGATGCGTTCGATTTTTGTCTTCAGGTTTTGCTCCGTCAGGGGTTCTCCCTTTAACATCCCTGTGAGGTAATCCTTGATAACTCCCTGATTTTTATCGATAGCAATGCCGTTGTCGTTTAGAATGATCAACAGATTGGCGTGGGAAGCGCCTGCATTGTTCAGCCCTTCAATGGCCATACCGCCCGTCATGGCTCCGTCACCGATAACAGCGATGTGATTTCTGTCTTTTTCACCTTTCAGCTGCGAAGCAGTAGCCATTCCCAAAGCAGCAGAAATAGATGTTGACGCATGTCCGGTTCCGAAAGCATCATAAATACTTTCCTTCCGGGAAGGAAACCCGCTGATGCCTTTATACTGTCGCAACGTATGGAAAACATCCCGACGTCCGGTAAGGATTTTATGGGGATAAGCCTGATGACCTACGTCCCAAATAAGTCGATCGTAAGGTGTATTGAAAACATAATGTAAAGCGATGGTCAGTTCCACAACACCCAGACTGGCGCCCAGGTGACCAGGATGGACCGATATCACATCGAGTATATAATCGCGAACCTCATCTGCCAGCATATTCAGTTGAGGTAAATCCATCTTCCTGATATCTTCAGGTGAATTTACCCCTGCCAGCAGCGGTCCGGGTTTGAGTTCGTTTTTTAGCATAACGCAAAATTAGATAAAAAGCTTTCCGTTTGGAATTCTCAAAATAATCCAAAAATTGTCAAATCCTTGATCAAAAGTGCGACTATTGTTTAGTCATTGTCTCTCTATTATCTTACTTTCGTTCTTCAAAAAACTTATTTCTCAATGCGTAAGATATTTTATCTTTGCACCGAATTTTTAAAACTGAAATTTAGATGCAGCAACTGAGCGAACAGGAAATTGTAAGGCGGAACGCTTTGGATGAAATGAAGAAACTGGGAATTAATCCTTATCCCCAGGCCATGTATGAAGTGAACGCTTATGCAAAAGATATTTTAGAACAGTTCCCAAAAGACAACACACTCTTTCAGGAAGTGAGTATGGCAGGCCGGATGATGAGCCGTCGGATTATGGGTGCTGCTTCTTTTACGGAGCTGAAAGACTCCACAGGAAGAGTTCAGCTTTACATTAAACGCGACGATGTTTGCCCCGGAGAAGACAAGACCATGTACAACACGGTTTTCAAACGACTTCTCGACATCGGGGATTTCATAGGAATTAAAGGGTTTGTCTTCACAACCCAAATGGGTGAAATTACCGTCCATGTGACAGAATTGACGGTATTATCAAAATCATTAAGGCCCTTGCCGGTTGTAAAGGAAAAAGACGGCCAGGTTTATGACGCCTTTACCGATCCCGACCAGCGTTATCGTCAGCGTTATGTAGACTTGGTAGTCAACGATCCCGTAAGGAAAATCTTTGAAATGCGCGCCAGGGTATTGCGTTCTATGCGTGAATTTCTCAATGAAAAAGGCTATCTCGAAGTGGAAACTCCTATTTTGCAGTCTATTCCCGGAGGTGCTGCTGCACGGCCATTTATCACGCATCACAATGCTTTGGACATTCCTTTGTATTTAAGAATTGCCAACGAGCTGTATCTGAAACGCCTTATCGTTGGTGGATATGAAGGTGTTTATGAGTTTGCCAAAGACTTCCGTAACGAAGGTATGGATCGCTACCATAACCCTGAGTTTACCCAGATGGAAATGTACGTAGCCTACAAAGACTATTTCTGGATGATGGAAACCACGGAACAAATGCTGGAAAAAATTGCCAACGATTTGCATGGAACCACCAAAGTTCAGGTGGGTGATAACGTGATTGATTTCGCAGCTCCATACAAACGCATCAGTATCCTCGATGCCATTAAGGAAAAGACCGGTATTGATGTGAGCGGTATGAATGAAGCAGAACTGCACGCCACTTGTCAAAAATTGGGTATTGAGACTGATCCGTCCATGGGAAAAGGAAAACTCATTGATGAAATTTTCGGTGAAAAGTGCGAACATACTTTCATCCAACCTACTTTCATTACTGATTATCCGGTTGAAATGTCACCCTTATGCAAACGCCATCGTGAGAATCCGGAACTTACCGAACGCTTCGAACTGATGGTGAACGGTAAAGAGCTTGCCAACGCTTATACCGAGCTGAACGACCCCATAGATCAGCGTGAGCGTTTCGAAGAGCAGGTGAAACTGGCAGAAAAAGGAGATGACGAAGCCATGTACATTGATTACGATTTTCTGCGCGCTTTGGAATACGGAATGCCTCCCACTTCAGGAATGGGTATCGGTATCGATCGTCTGACCATGTTTATGACAAATCAGGCCTCCATCCAGGAAGTGATTCTCTTCCCGCAGATGCGTCCTGAAATTCAGGCAAAAGTGGTCAGCAGCAGCGACTTTATGGTATTGGGAATGCCAGAGCACTGGGCCAGCCTTATGCCCGAAGCAGGAGTCGCCAAACCTGAAGATCTGGCAGAAATAAAGCCGACCGTCATTCAGCAGACTTTGAACGGTTTGAGGAAAAAGAAAAAACTGGATGTTCCTGCCGTTCAAATGGAAGAAATCCAGTCATGGATAGAGAAATTAAAATAACCTTTTTAAAAGGATATCTTATAGTTAAACGGGGATGTCTAAATAGACATCCCCGTTTTTTTGGTGTTTATAACTCTGAGATATAACCATCCCCGAAAAACAACTCCGGAAAATAATTTTGTGCGGAATTCAAATCACCAAGGTCACCATCTCTTTAATTTTCAGCAATTAATCAAGTCTCAAGAATTTAAGGCCAAAGAATTTTAAAAATTAATTGACAATACAAGTGGCTTGTCTGCGTTCATAATCCGATTGTTTATTTTTTGAAAACCCTTATTGACAGATTTTAATTTAATTATGTACCTTAGTGAGAAATTAATTTCTTTAATGACATAAAACTACCCGTTATGAAACAACGCACCTTTTGCTTTTCAATTCTGATAGTTTTTTTAGTGCTTATTCCTTTCGGAACGGCCAATGCACAAAAAGTATCCCGAACCAGCCAATTTGAACCTTACTGGCAGATTAATGTCAACGGAGGTACAAGTCTTTTTTTTGGCGATTTGAAACAAAAAAGTTTCTGGCCAGCAACCTATAGTGGTCATAGCGAATGGCGCATGGGTACCGGTCTGATGCTGACCCGTCAATTCTCTTCATTTTTCGGATTACGTTTACAGGCGCTTTACGGACAGGTTTCCGGAATCAGCACGAGTACCAATCGTTTTTTTCAGGGAAACTATCTTGATTTTAACCTGAACGGGACTTTCAATCTGAATACTTTGATCGCAGGATATAACCCTGAAAGAAAACTCAATGTATATCTGATAGCCGGTGTAGGTCTGACAAATTATAATTCTGATTTGTACAACCTGGCAACAGCCAGCATCATCGAACGAAGAGGATATGGATACGGACATGGCCTGGACAAAAGAACACTCGAAGGTATAGCAACAGGTGGAGTTGGACTTTCATACATGATAAATGATAAATGGAGTATCAACTTTGAATCAGTCGACCATATTTTAAATTCTGACAAGATGGACATGGTGGTGAAGAACTCAAAGTATGATATGTATAATTATACTTCACTGGGAGTGTCGTTTAAATTTGGACAAAGAAAACATCGCATACCTACTAAAGAGGAGGTGCCATTACCGAAACCGTTTACACCAAATCCGGCTGTTGTCACTCCTGCTACCAAAGAAAATGCAGCAAAAACAAATGAGACCATGCCTGTGCAACCTCCAAAGGCTGACAGTACATTGGAAACGATAAAAAAAGTACAAGTCAAACAGGAACAACAAAAGATTAAAGAACCTGTGAGGCATATATTGCCTGTGCAGCCAATTCTGGAATATCGTGTACAGATCAGGGCCAGATACAAGAAACCGGTATCTTTGTCTTATCTAAGCAAACATTATCACATTCCGGAAACCAGTATCCGAACAGATATGAACAACGGCTATTACATTTATACAGTTGGTTCATACGATACATATACTCAGGCAAGAACAGAACGTGATATTCTTAGAACCCAGAATGGAGTAACCGATGCTTTCGTTGTTTTGTTTAAGAATGGAAGAAGACTAGAAAAACTACCAAAATAAGATGGAAGAAATAGAACATAACAAGTTTGAATACAATTGGGAAACTGATAAACTTCCGACCAACGTGACAATTATTATTATCGGGGTATCCATTTTGGCTGCCATTTATCTGGGATTTTTCGTAGTTGTTTAAACTGGAGACTAAATTAAGAAAGAAATATTCACATAATTGCGGGACGAATTATGGTTGCATAATTAGAAGATGTGACCATAAGACTCTGTCGAAAGTAATTGAAGGATTGAATTTTGACTTTTTGAAATAATTTAACAAATAAAAACATAAAATTCGGAGAGAAAATGAATTCCCTTCCGAATTCTGGATGATTTATCTTACTTTTGTGCTGTATAAAAAGATGAAACCATGAATGCTTTACTGTTGCAACAAGCCGGGATTATCGGCACTCCCGAGATCGTACTTATTGTGTTAGCCATTGTTTTGCTATTTGGAGGCCGTAAAATACCTGAATTAATGCGAGGTATCGGCAAAGGGGTTAAAGAATTTAAGGATGGCCTGGAAACAGGTGAGGATCAAACCAAATCTGAGGAAAAGGACAACACTAAAGAGAAAAAATAACAGAGCCGGATCTGTATTTTTAGAATAAAAGCCTTTTCCAGATGAAAAAGGCGCTCATCCATGATGAAGAATAATTTTTTATAAAAGAATGCTTTTGTATCAAAGCCAGTCATAAATGCATTTGGCCTTTTCAGAGTTATGATTAGAATAAAATATATCTCAACAATTATCTTATTGTTAATATTAGGGTTATCTGTAAACCAAGCTATGGCACAAGATACCCTTCCCGATTCCGACACAACCCTTCTGCAATCAGATTCTACTGTAGATGATCTGCCTTCCACTTTGGACACTGTTACGCTACCAAAGCATATGAGCCTGCTGGACAGAGTAAATGACAGTATCCACACCATTGTTTATCATGACGGGCAGTCCATTATTAAGGATTCACCTGTAATGCAAACATTAGACAGCCTGGCTTATGTAAAGTATTACGAAAAAGAATATCTGGTTCTCGACACCAGTCTGAGAAATACAACAACTGCAACATCCGATTATGTTCCTACTTTTCCTGACTCAGTATATGCAAAAAGGATAGCGGCACTGAATGTCCAAACGCCGTTTGAGCTGATTTATAATCAACAGGTCAAAGATTTTATTGATCTATACGCCATAAAGAAAAGGCTTCTTACTGAAAAAGTAATGGGACTTGCAAAGATTTATTTCCCCATGATTGAGCAGGAACTTGATAAATATAATCTTCCGCTGGAACTGAAATATCTTGCCATCGTTGAATCGGCACTAAATCCTGCTGCGGGATCTCCAAAAGGAGCAAAGGGTCTGTGGCAGTTTATGTATGGGACCGGAAAAGTTTACGGTTTGAAAGTTACTTCTATGGTTGATGACCGTTATGATCCTTACAAATCAACTATTGCTGCATGCAAACATTTACAGGATTTATATGATATTTACGGATCATGGTCGTTGGCGCTGGCGGCTTACAACTCAGGAGTAGGAAATGTAAACCGTGCTATACGAAGGGCGGGTGGAACGAGAAATTACTGGGCAATCTGGCCCTATCTTCCAAGGGAAACCCGTGGTTATGTACCCGCATTCATTGCTGTGGATTACATTATGCATTATGCAGCAGAACACAACCTGCATGCAATGGTTCCAGGAATTTTCTTTTATGATATTGATACTGTTACAGTCCGCAATGTTCTTTCATTCGAACAACTTCACGACATGCTGGGCATTCCAACGGATGAGCTAAAATTTCTGAACCCGGAATATAAGCTTGGAGTCATCCCGGCTTACGACGGACAGACTTATGAATTAAGATTACCCCGCCGCTTTACAGATGATTTCCTGAACAACGAAAATGCTCTGTATGCTTATAAAACCAAAGCCGGCATTGCCCATGACAAGCTGATGGCAATGATAAAGAATATGGGTGACAGAGAAATTCACGTTGTCAAATGGGGAGAAAGTCTGGGAAGTATTGCAAATATGTATCATGTTTATGTTGGACAGCTGAGACGTTGGAACAGGCTGCGAAACGACAGAATTTTCAAAGGACAGAAACTACTTGTTTATAGCTCAGGCAGCCCGCAGTTCTATCAGAAATCCAGTGAGCCTATAACCAGATCTAATAAAAAAACAGCTTATCAGGTTAAACAGGGTGAAAATCTGGCCATGATTGCAAAAAAATATAGGTGTTCGACAACCGATTTGATAGAATGGAACAACCTGAAGAATTCGACCATTTATCCCGGAGAAAAACTTTACGTGTATCAGCCTGGTGAAGAAAATACGTCAACAGTAAAAAAAGGAAAATATATTTATCATGTCATAAAACCCGGTGACACTTTATGGGATATAGCTCAGGAATACGATGGTGTAACAGTCAGCCAGATAAAAAGGCTTAATAATATTAGAAATACACGCCGCTTGGTTCCCGGACAAAAGCTCATTATTGCAGTAGCAAGTTAAACCTCTATCAATAATGTATAACTTCTGTTAAAGTTTTCGGGTTTAACTGTTTTAGGCATAATAATTGGAACTTGATACACGAAATCTTATCAAGGTTTAGTTATGTTAATGAAAAAAGCACAACCATGAAAAAGAAAATATTTATAAGTTTAATCATTGCCTTTTCTTTCATGTTGGCAGGCTTATCATCCTGTAATTCAAATATTTTACAGAATAACACTTCAAAACCTAATTCCATTGGAACTACTGCTGAAGTTTTGGTCATTCTTCAGAACGATGGCCAGTGGAGTGATTCCATAGGGATCAATATCAGAAAATATTTTCAGGCTTCTATCTATGGTTTGCCTCAAAGTGAACCCACTTTCAAGTTGCTGCACATTGACAAAAACAATTTCAATAATTTATTTCAGACCCAGCGCGATATTTTCATGGTTAATATTGACCCTAAAGTCAAGGATCCAAAAATTGAAATTCAAAAGGATGTGTGGGCTTTTCCCCAGACCGTCATTACACTTACGGCACCTTCTGAGCAATCATTTGTTGATGTATTTAAAGATCGTCATGATCTTTTTATCGAAAGATTTATGAAATCCGAAAGGAAGGTAATCCAGGATATTTTCCGTTCTGCCATGAACTGGAAGGTAATGAGTCGTATTCAGGGGGAATTCGGGTTTACAATGATTGTACCAGAAGGGTTTTACGTAGCAAAAGAGCACCCTGGTTTTATGTGGGTTAGGTACGAATCAAATTATTACAGCCAGGGATTTATAATAATATCGCAACCTTATGTTGATACGGCTCAGTTTTCAAGGGAAAGTATCCTTACCAGGATTGAGAATAATCAGATGAAATTTATTCCGGGCCCTAGTGAGGGTTCCTATATGGCCATAGACAGAAAATTTCTTATTCCGGAATACACTCCTATTTATGATTTTCCTAGACCCTATGCTGTCAAAGTGGATGGCCTTTGGAAAGTAGAAAAAGACTTTATGGGAGGGCCATTTGTCAGCTATACTTTCACAGACCCAAAAAGCAAAAACATAATCACTTTGTTTGGTTATGTTTATTATCCAAATCATCCTAAAAGGGACCTTATGCTTCAGGTAGAATCTATTCTTTATTCAGTAGACTATTCAGGAAAACCGCTTAAAAAAGCTGAAAAAAAACACTAAATGTTTCTATTTTTATTTTCGTATTAGATTTCTGAAAATTCAAGGACAGTTTCAAATCTAATTCCGATATTTCGATATAAATATTTTCAGAATTAATTACTCCTGTTTATTCAGGCAAACAGAATTCTTTTTCCAAAAAGAAGCTTAGGTACTCTATGAAAAACATTCCTTAACTATTATAAAACACAGTATTTCTTTAATTTATCCGTTTTTAACTGGTTATAAACGAATATTAAACGGAAGTAATCGGTTATTAACCGAATATATTATATATACCACTATACTTTTGTGCCATCGTTCTTAAAAATCAAATTAATATTAATCAAACTTAAATTATTACTATCATGACTACTTTAAGAAATTCGGTGCGCCTGATTGGCCGTCTGGGCAATGATCCTGAAATAAAAAACTTTGGGGATAATCGAAGTATGGCACGTTTTTCACTGGCAACCAACGACTATTACAGAAATGGTGACGGAAAACAAACCCAGGAAACCCAATGGCATAACATCGTCGCCTGGGGGAAAACAGCTGAGATTGCAGAAAAGATCTTAACCAAAGGGAAAGAGGCAGCAATTCAGGGGAAATTGATAAACCGAACCTGGGAAGATAAAGATGGGAATAAACATTTCATTACTGAAATTGTGGCGAATGAAATTATGGTTTTTGGGAAAGAGTCCTGAGACTTTCCCAAAAATCTTTCTAACTATTCTTTTTAAGCTCTTGAAAATCTAACATTAATGAAAACCAACTCAGGAAAAAATGAGGAACTCAAATTTTGAGTTCCTCATTTCCTAATTCTAACAAATAATACAATTTCAAAAACCGGTCACTATTTTTCAATCGCACCAGCGATCCAGTCACCAACCTCAGAAGTTGTGCGCGCATTCTCTTTAGAAAGATCTTCTGTTACAAAATTTGCCTCCAATGAATGCATGACAGCATTACGTATTGCTTCTGCTTCAGCATTTAATTTAAAAGCATATTCAAACATCATCGCTACGGAAAGAATTGTACCCAAAGGATTGGCAATATTTTTTCCCTTTGCCTGTGGATAAGATCCATGGATGGGCTCAAAAACCGAGGTAAGCTGTCCGATGGATGCCGAAGGTAACAATCCCAGAGAACCGGTGATAACACTGGCTTCATCTGTGAGAATATCTCCAAACATGTTTTCCGTAACAATTACATCAAATTTCTTTGGCCACTGTATGAGCTGCATGGCAGCGTTATCCACAAACATGAAATCCATAGTCACCTCCGGATATTCTTTTGAAATCTCACCGGCGATTTCCCGCCACAACCTGGAAGTTGCCAGCACGTTGGCTTTATCAACCACAGTGACCCGTTTGTCTCTTTGCATAGCATATTCACAGGCCAGTCGCACAATACGCTCCACCTCATAACGATGATACACTGAAGAGTCATAAGCAGTATTGCCATCTTCTGAACGACCTTGCGGTTTCCCGAAATAAATGCCGCCTGTCAGTTCTCTTAAAACGACAAAATCAACGTCTTCCACCAAATCCTTCCTCATAGGAGACGTTTCAATTAATGAAGGAAAAGTCGTCACTGGTCTCACATTGGCAAAAAGTCCGAGTTGTTTCCGCATGGCCAGTAATCCCTGTTCAGGGCGTATTTTTGCTTTGGGGTCATTGTCATATTTAGGATCACCTATGGCACCAAATAAAACAGCATCAGAATTCTTACACAGTTCAAAGGTCTTATCGGGAAACGGGTTGCCACAATCATCTATAGCTGTAGCACCCACCACTCCATAATTAAATTCAAATTCATGATTAAACTTCTTACCAATAGCCTGGCACACCTTGATACCTTGCTCCATGATCTCCGGCCCGATTCCATCACCCGGCAACACGGCAATTTTCATTTTCATATTTTTAAGGTTTTTATCCTGGTTTATAATTCAATAATATTCAACATTTTTTCTGTAGCCTTAATGGCTGCCACAGTCTGATCAACATCCAGACCTTTAGTAATAAACGACTTTCCTTTAAAATTCCAGCTAATAATGGTTTCAACCAAAGCATCGGTTTTTCCTCCCGGAGGAATTGTAACAGCATAATCTGTCAGTTCAGGTTTTTCCTTCCCAATAGAATCATAAATTTTCCAAAGTGCCTTCATAAAGGCATCGTACTGACCATCACCGATAGACATTCCTTCATGCAGTTTATCTTTAATTTGTAACTGCAAGTTAGCCGAAGGGCGCATGCCATGTGACAAAGAGAAGGAATAATTTTTGATAAAAATATGATAATTATTATCACCTGTATTCAAGACGTCAGCAATAATATACGGCAAATCGTCTATAGTTATAGTCTCCTTTTTATCTCCTAGCTCAATGATGCGATCCGTAACTTGTTTCAAGGATGGCTCGTCAAGCCGGAAACCCAATTCCTCAAGATTCTTCACGATACTTGCTTTTCCGGATAATTTACCCAAAGCATATTTTCTCTTCCGACCGAAACGCTCGGGCAACAGATTGTTAAAATACAAGTTATCCTTGTTGTCACCATCAGCATGAATGCCGGAAGTCTGGGTAAAAACATTTTCGCCAACAATCGGTTTGTTTACCGGTACCCTGATACCTGAAAACCTTTCAGCCAGCTGGCTGGCCTTATGAATACTGGTCTCCTTAATGGTTGTTTTTATTTTCAGCTGGTCATGCAATACCCCCACCACACTGGACAATGGTGCATTACCAGCTCTTTCACCCAAACCGTTTATGGTTGTATGAACACCTTTTACACCAGCTTTCACTGCCGCATAAACATTGGCTACTGACAGATCGTAATCGTTATGTGCATGAAAATCAAAATGCAGCTGCGGATATCTGTCGACTATTTGTTTACAGAAACCATAGGTTTGATCTTGATTCAGAATACCCAACGTATCGGGAAGCATGAACCTTTGAATATTTTCATGCTGAAGTGACTCCAGCATAAAATAGACATATTCGGGAGAATAGATCATTCCGTTGGACCAGTCTTCAAGATAAAGGTTTACAGAAATTCCACGACTTTGAGCTAACGCTACTACCTGTTTGATGTCTTCGGCATGTTGCTCCGGGCTTTTTCTGAGCTGTTTTTCCAGGTGACGCAACGAGCCTTTGCTCAGCAGATTGATAACCTTTAGACCCGAATCCTGAATCCACTGTAAAGATTTCTCTCCATCGATGAATCCCAGTACTTCGATTTTATCCAGAAATCCGTTATCAGTTGCCCATTTTGCGATTTTCTCTGCTGCTTCAAACTCGCCTTTAGAAACACGAGCTGAAGCAATCTCCACCCGATTGACGCGCAACTCAGTGAGCAGGAACTTCACCAGATGCAACTTCTCGGATGGCGAGAAAGAAATCCCCTGCGTTTGTTCTCCGTCACGCAGGGTTGTATCCATGATTTCTATCTTCATCAGCTTCCGTTTTGCGTTAATTCAAATGCCAGTATCTTATCCTTCTTACTGAGAAGAAAATCGATGTCATCGTAACCATTCAGCAGACAGGTCTTTTTATAGCCGTTGATCTCAAAATCACAGGTCTCGCCTGTGGAAAGCAGTGTTACTTCCTGTTTCTTCAGATCGATCTTCAGCTTGGCCGCTGCATCCTTTTTAACGGCTTCAAAAACCTTGGCCAGAAATTCCTCGGTCACCTGGACCGGAAGAAGACCATTGTTAAGTGCATTATTTTTGAAAATATCGGCAAAAAAACTGGACACTACAGCCCCGAATCCATAGTCGAATATGGCCCAGGCTGCGTGTTCTCGGCTGGAACCGCTTCCAAAGTTCTTTCCCGCTACCAGAATTTGTCCTGAATATTGCGAGTTGTTCAACACAAAATCCGGTTTTGGATTGTTGTCTTTATCATAGCGCCAGTCGCGGAACAGGTTTTCGCCAAAACCTTCGCGAGAGGTGGCTTTTAAAAACCGGGCCGGAATAATCTGGTCGGTATCAACATTTTCTACAGGCAATGGAACACAAGTCGATTCCAGTATGTTAAATTTCTCTATTGACATTTCTGTGATTTTTTTGTTCAACAATTACATTAAGTCAGCCGGATTGGTAATTTTTCCGGTTATAGCGGCTGCAGCGGCGGTCAGCGGGCTGGCCAGCAAAGTACGGGCTCCCGGTCCCTGACGTCCTTCAAAATTCCGGTTGGAAGTGGAAACTGCATATTTCCCTGCGGGAACTTTGTCATCGTTCATAGCCAGACATGCCGAACATCCTGGTTGACGAAGCTCGAATCCGGCTGCCTTCAGGATTACATCCAAACCTTCTTCGCGGGCCTGTTTTTCCACCTGCCAGGAACCTGGTACTAACCAGGCAGTAACATTGTCGGCTTTCTTTTTCCCTTTCACCAAAGAAGCAAATACCCGGAAGTCTTCAATACGTCCGTTCGTACAACTTCCTAGAAAAACATAATCAACCGGATGACCCAGCAACTTCGAACCTGGTTCAAAACCCATATAATTCAACGATTTCTTAAAAGATTCCTGTTCGACAGCAGGCAAGGATTCTAGTGCCGGAATAGCCTCATTTACAGAAATTCCCATACCCGGATTGGTACCGTAAGTAATCATGGGATGAATGTCTTCAGCCTTAAGATCAAGTTCTTTGTCGAAGACAGCACCTTCATCGGTTTTCAACTTTTTCCAATTTTCAACTGCCTGATCCCATGCCTCACCCTGAGGTGCAAATTCACGACCGTTTATGTAATCGAAAGTTACTTCATCAGGAGCAATCATTCCGCCGCGGGCACCCATTTCAATGCTCATGTTACAAATGGTCATACGAGCTTCCATACTCAACGAAGTGATGGTATCACCAGCATATTCGACAAAATAACCCGTGGCACCACTGGCCGAGATCTTTGAAATAATATATAGAATGATATCTTTTGCGATCACGCCTTTATTGAGGTTGCCGTTGATACTGATACGCATCCTTTTCGGCTTGGGCTGCAAAATGCACTGGCTGGCAAAAACCATCTCCACTTCGCTGGTTCCAATACCGAAAGCAATGGCACCAAAAGCACCATGTGTGGAAGTATGGCTGTCGCCACAAACTAAGGTCATACCCGGTTGTGTAATACCCAGTTCTGCACCGATCACATGCACAATTCCATTGAAAGGATGTGTAAGGCCGTAAAGTTTTACACTGTGTCTTTCGCAGTTATCCTTTAATGTTGCCACCTGCAAGCGCGACAATTCTTCACGAATTGGCAGATGCTGATTTTGTGTTGGAATGTTATGGTCAACCGTTGCCAGTGTTTTATCAGGACGAAACAAAGGAATTCCCCGATTTTCAAGGCCTGTGAATGCCTGAGGGCTTGTAACTTCATGAATATAATGTTGGTCGATATATAAAATGTCGGGACCGTTTTCCACGGAATCTACCACATGGCCATCCCATATCTTGTCGAAAAGTGTTTTTGCTTCCAAAACTTTGTTTTTTTAATGAAACTTAAATAATCTTTGTCACTGCATCCACAAAAGCCTCAACAGCTCCTGTAATAATATCCGTATTGGCTGAAAAGCCATAGTAAAGCTTACCTCGGTTTTCAATCTGGACATGTACTTTGCCCAAATCGTCACTGCCACGGGTAATAGCCTGAATAAGAAATTCTTCTAAGTGTACTTTGCGCTTGATGATCTGCTTTACAGCGGTAAAAGCTGCATCAATCGGGCCGTTTCCGGAGCCCGTAGCAACCTGTAAATCACCATTGATGCGAAGCGCCACTGTTGCCACCGGCAGAGCTGATTTACCACTTAAAACCTGAAGACGTTCCAGCTTGATAGATTTTTCACTATGGGAAACATTTCCCGCAAGAGCCTGTAAATCGTCGTCTTTGATATCTTTTTTCTTATCGGCCAAATCCAGAAAACGTTCATAAAATTCATCCAGCTCTTTTTTTGTGAGCTTGTATCCAAGAATATTTAGTCTATGTTTCAAGGCCGCGCGGCCGCTACGGGCGGTAAGTTCAATACTGGATTCTTTAATACCAACATCATGAGGGTCAATAATTTCATAATTCTCACGGTTTTTCAGCACACCATCCTGATGGATGCCCGAGGAGTGGGCAAAAGCATTACGACCCACAATGGCTTTATTCGGCTGAATAGGCATCCGCATCAGAGATGAAACCAGACGGCTTGTTTTTGAAATGAGTTTACTGTTCACTTCCGTGAAAACGGGAAGGTCTTTATGACTTTTAATAGCCATCACAACCTCCTCCAGTGAGGTGTTTCCAGCCCGTTCACCAATTCCGTTCATGGTAACTTCCACCTGACGGGCCCCATTTAAAATCCCTTCCAATGTGTTGGCTGTTGCCATACCCAGATCATTGTGACAGTGGGTAGAGATTACCGCCTTATGTACGTTCGTAACATTTTCCATCAGGAAACGGATTTTACGTCCGAACTCTGTGGGAAGACAATAACCAGTTGTATCGGGGATATTCACAACCGTGGCACCTGCTGCAATCACCGCTTCTACCACCCGGGCAAGGTATTCATTGTCTGTGCGGCCGGCATCTTCGGCATAAAACTCTACGTCTTCCACATATTTCTTAGCGTACTTTACTGCAGCCACAGCCCTTTCGATAATCTTCTCAGGGGTAGAATTCAGTTTGTATTTTATATGATAGGGGGAAGTACCGATTCCGGTATGGATTCTTTTTCTCTTTGCATATTGCAGTGCCTCGAAAGCCACTTCAATGTCTTTTTCTACTGCACGGGTCAATCCGCAAATCACGGGTTGAGTCACTACTTTGGAGATCTCGACCACCGACTGGAAGTCTCCGGGACTCGAGATAGGAAACCCCGCTTCGATAATATCCACGCCCAAGGCTTCTAGTGCCTTGGCCACTTCAATTTTCTCAACAGTGTTCAATTGACAACCCGGAACTTGCTCGCCATCCCGAAGGGTAGTATCGAAAACAAAAATCTTGTCATTCATTTTACACGTTTTAATTACAGTTAACCTTTACATAATTTCAAAATACTTCATCACCGTTTTTAATGACCGGGATCGGTCTGCTGTAATTGTCCGGTGAAATCCTAAAATCCAGGCAAAAAAAAATCCCGCCTTTCGAGCGAGAAGTCAAATATATGCCTGCAAATATATTATTCCTTTACTCGCTCCTTTCGGAAATGAATAAGAATGAGAATGTGAATAATAATAAGACTCCGCCTGTAGTAAAATAAACTGTCCATAGTTGTACTACTTTATGCAGACAAATGTAGCATTATTTTGAAATGACAAAATTTTTGTCAAAAAAAATGAAAATTTTTAACTTTTATAAAGGAAATAGAAGGGGTTGATACGGGATGTGCAAAATCGTATAACAAACCTTATAAATCTGGGGTTACAGCAATCCCAACTCTAATTTTCCCTCGTCAGAAATCATCTCCATATCCCAAGGCGGATCAAAGACAATTTCCACATCCACATCGGTTACTCCAGTCAAAACAGCAATCTGTTCTTTCACCAGTTGAGGAAGCGAATCGGCCACAGGGCAGTTGGGGGCCGTCAGTGTCATGACAATCTTCACCTTCCCGTCGTCACTGACATTGTTCTCGTACACCAGACCCAAATCATATATGTTGACCGGAATTTCCGGATCGAAAACATTCTTTAAGACGTTGATGATCTTTTCTTCTAATATCTTTTTCTCTTCAGCTGTCATCTTAGTATGCTTTATTGTTTCATTTTAATCTGGTATGCCTTGGCATACAACTGAATTTGCTTGATCATGGAAGTAAGTCCGTTGGCCCTGGTGGGTGAAAGATGCTCTTTTAGCCCGATCACTTCCAGAAAACCCAGATCGGCTTTCAATATTTCATCCGGAGCATGCCCTGAAAGCGCCTTCACCAGCAAGCTCACAATTCCTTTGGTGATAACAGCATCGCTATCAGCTGTAAAAATCACCTTGCCGTCCATAAGGTCGGCATACAGCCATACACGGCTCTGACAACCCGAAATCAAATACTGGTTTGTTTTGTATTGCTGGTCTATAAGAGGAAGCTCTTTACCCAATTCAATGAGATACGCGTATTTGTCCATCCAGTCCTCAAACATAGAGAAGGTTTCCAGAATTTCCTGTTCTTTTTCAGCAATGGTCATGGTCTTGTCTTTTTATCTTAACATTTGAACGGCTTTTTTGGCAGCATCCACCAGCTTGCTCACCTCTTCTTCCGTATTGTATAATCCAAAGGAAGCCCTTACCGTTCCCGGGACTCCGTAAAAGTCCATCAACGGATCGGCACAATGATGGCCGGTCCTGACAGCAACACCCATCTGGTCAAGTAACGTTCCCAGATCGTAGGGGTGAATTCCTTCCACCAGAAAAGAGAGTGCAGCCGTTTTATCAGGAGCTTCTCCCACAAATTTCATTCCTTCGATTTCGGAAAGCTTCTTAGTGGCAATCTTCAGAAGATAATCTTCGTGCTCAATGATCTTATCCATACCCAAGTTATCAATATAATGCAGAGCCGCTTCTAGTCCCAAAGCTCCAGCCACATTAGGCGTCCCTGCTTCATATTTGTATGGAAGATGATTGAATGTGGTCATATCAAATCCCACTTTTTCTACCATTTCACCACCAAACTGATATGGGGGCAAGCTGTTCAGCCAGCTTTCGCGACCGTACAAAACTCCGATGCCCATGGGACCGTAGATTTTATGTCCTGAAAACGCATAGAAATCCGCATCAATATCTTGCACATCCACTTTTGAATGAACAATTCCCTGCGCTCCGTCAATCACAACAGGGATACCTTTTTCATGTGCCAGTTTTACAATTTCCTTTACGGGATTGATAGTTCCCAACACATTGGAAATATGCGTAACCGCGAGAAATTTCACCCTGGGATTGAGAGCTTTTTTCAGAAAGTCCATATCCAGCACTCCCTGTTGACTAATGGGAACGATTTTCAGATTTGCTCTTTTCCTTAGACAAAGCTGTTGCCAGGGAACAAAATTGGAGTGATGCTCCATAGCTGTCACCAGAATTTCATCGCCTTCGTTGACCCTTGACTCAACAATGGTAGCCAACATGTTGATGGATTCTGTAGTTCCTCTGGTAAAAATGATCTCGCTTTTGCTTCCGGCGTTGATAAATTTCCTTACCGATTCTCTGGCATTTTCATAAGCTTCTGTAGCCAACTGGCTCAGATGATGAACACCCCGATGAACATTGCTGTTCTCCTTCAGGTAATATTCCGATATCCGGTTGATGACAGCCATCGGCTTTTGTGTGGTGGCAGCATTGTCGAAATAAACGAGTGGCCTACCATTAACTTTTTGGTCTAGTATTGGAAAATCCTTCCGGATCTCATCAACAGGGAAATTCATGGCATTATATTTTGCTCAAATCAATATCAAAAATGATGGGTTGTTCAGGATTACTGCAATGCAGCACACAGCGGTCACAAATGGAAAGTTCACCACGTAATCTTCGTTTTACCATATCTTCAATGGTGATTCTCAATGCATCGATAGAGACCTCTTTGAGAATATCATCAGCAAAAGCGTACATCAGCAACATGCGTGCATCAGCAAAAGGAATTCCACGCTGCATCAGATAAAACAATGCTTCCTCATCAAGCTGCCCCACGGAGGCTCCATGGCCGCATTTCACATCATCGGCATAAATTTCCAAATGCGGCATGGCATCAATCCGGGCGTCGTCGCTTAGCAAAATGTTGCTGTTCCTCTGAAAAGCATTGGTCTGCTGTGCATCTTTTTTCACGTAAGTAAATCCGTTGAAAACGCCGGTTGCCTTATTGTCAAGCACCCCTTTAAAAAGTTGATTACTATCGCAATGCGGAGCATTGTGCAGTACAGAAACGTGATTGTCAATATGCTGCTCTTTGTCCACCAGGTAAAGTCCGCGTATGTCACATGAAGCGCCTTCGCCATTCAGCGCATCAGAAACTTCATTCCGTATAAGACCTCCGTTTAAGGTTAACATGCTTATTTTAACATGACTGTTGGCTGCCTGATCGATGAACACCTGATTTACAAGCGCTGTTTCATCATTAATATTTTGTAATTTATAAAGTTCAAGCTCAGCATTTTCTCCCAAATAAATCTCACTGACTGTGTTGATCAGTCCCGCATGATGGTTTACGGAATCGTCACAATGCAGAAAAGAAAGTTTGGCATTCTTTCCAAGCACAATCAGATTCCGGGTATTCACCGCAAGATTGGGTTTGTTCAAAATATCAATCAACTGCAAGGTGTCGCCGCTCAGCTCCACTCCGTCCGGAATATAAACGAAAGCACCATCTCTTGCCATGGCAGTATTGATGGCTTTAAAACCATCTTCAATATGATTGGGAAGTTTTCCGTAATACTTTTCAAAAATCTCCGGATATTCTTTTTGGGCACGGGCAAGACTTCCGATGATGACCCCATTCGGGCTCACCGTAAGTTTGGCTTCTTCCTTGCTGTAAAAACTGCCGTTAAGGACAGAAATCATCCGGGTATGGAAACCGTGGACTTCGCATTCGAAGATCTCATCCACCTTTTTATCAAAGGGTGTTTCCTCATCAAAAACCGTCAATTCTTCCTGATAAACAGCATCCAGATCTGTACCCCGCCATTTTTCCATTTTCAGATTCGGGAAACCCTTTTCCTTAAAATAGTCCATGGCCCCCTTTCTCTGTGAAGTTACCTCCGGTGGATCGCTCTGTTCCCATTCTACGGCATGTTCCGTAAAATGCTTAATAAGAACATTCTCCAAAGGATAATATGTCTTTTTTGTGTTTTCCATAACTTAACTCCTCCGGGTTTAGCCAGCATAAGGTTCTTTGAGCCATTCATAGCCCTTTTCTTCCAGCTCTAATGCTAACCCTTTTCCACCTGATTTAACAATTCGTCCTTCAAACATCACATGAACAAAATCAGGGATAATATAATCCAAAAGTCTTTGATAATGTGTAATGACCAGAAAGCCGTTGTCTTCTGATTTCAACTGATTTACACCGTTGGCAACTACTTTTAATGCATCAATATCCAACCCGGAGTCAGTTTCATCAAGAATAGCAAGCTCTGGTTCCAGCATGGCCATCTGAAAAATCTCATTTTTCTTTTTTTCACCACCTGAAAATCCTTCATTCACAGAACGATTTGTCATTTTAGCATTGATGTCGACCAGTTTTTTCTTTTCTTCCATCTTTTTAAGAAACTCGCCTGCCTGCATTGGTGGAAGATTTTTGTACTCCCTCTTTGCATTCATAGCCGTTCTCATAAAATTAGTCATACTCACACCGGGGATTTCGATGGGATATTGAAAACTAAGGAAAACCCCTTCGTTAGCCCTTTGATCTGGGGTCCAATCCAGAATGGACTTTCCATTGTAAAGGATCTCTCCTTTGGTAATTTCATAACCTTCTCTACCGGTAATGGCAGCTGCCAGTGTACTTTTTCCGGTTCCATTCGGTCCCATGATGGCGTGGATTTCCCCTTTGTTGATACTCAAGTTCAATCCCTTGATAATCTCTTTACCATCGATGGATACATGTAAATCTTTGATATTTAACAACATGTTATCTGCTTCTATGATTTCCCTAACGGGAAAATATTTTCAATAAACTTTAAACTCTATTTTTTCTGACTTCCGCTTTAATCATTCATCTATAGCCATTATCCTACACTTCCTTCCAGTGTGATTGCCAGAAGCTTTTGTGCTTCAACAGCAAATTCCATCGGCAACTTGTTCAACACCTCTTTTGCATATCCATTCACGATGAGACCGATCGATTTCTCCATGTCGATACCTCTTTGCTGACAATAGAATAGTTGGTCATCAGAAATTTTGGAAGTGGTGGCCTCATGCTCCACAATAGCGGTAGGATTTCCTGTTTTTATGTATGGAAACGTATGGGCTCCACATTTATCACCTAGTAACAACGAATCGCATTGCGAAAAGTTCCGTGCATTTTTTGCATTTTTTGCCACACGGACGAGTCCACGGTAGCTATTGTTGCTTCTTCCAGCAGAAATACCCTTAGATATGATAGTACTGGTAGTATTTTTCCCAATGTGAAGCATCTTAGTCCCTGTATCGGCCTGTTGATAATTATTGGTGACAGCAACAGAATAAAATTCCCCCACCGAATAATCACCTCTCAAAATGCAACTAGGGTATTTCCATGTGATAGCAGACCCGGTTTCGACCTGCGTCCAGCTGATTTTAGAATGATGTCCTTTACAAAGTCCACGTTTGGTAACAAAATTGTAAATACCACCCTTTCCCTCTTTATCGCCAGGATACCAGTTTTGTACTGTGGAATATTTAATTTCTGCATTATCATGCGCAATCAATTCTACGATAGCTGCATGAAGCTGATTTTCATCTCGCATAGGAGCTGTGCACCCTTCCAGATAACTAACATAACTTTCATCATCAGCAATAATCAAAGTGCGCTCAAACTGTCCGGTATTAGCAGCATTAATTCTGAAATAGGTAGAAAGCTCAATCGGGCAACGGACACCTTTCGGTATATAGCAAAAAGAACCGTCACTAAATACTGCTGAATTCAGGGCAGCAAAATAATTATCGGTATAAGGCACTACTGATCCAAGATATTTTTTCACGAGATCAGGATGATTTTTGACAGCTTCGCTGAAAGAACAAAAAATAATATCGTGCTTTTTCAGAGTTTCCTGAAAAGTGGTTTTCACAGACACACTATCTATTACAGCATCCACAGCCACACCTGCAAGATGTTTCTGTTCTTCGAGCGAAATCCCGAGCTTGTCAAAAGTCTGAAGAAGTTCCGGATCAACCTCATCAAGGCTGTTCAGTTTCTTTTTTTGTTTTGGAGCTGAATAGTAGATTATATTCTGAAAATTAATGGGTGGATGGCTAATATGTGCCCAACTGGGCTCATCCATCGTAAGCCAATGTCTATAAGCCTTTAAGCGAAATTCCAAAAGCCAATCTGGTTCGTCTTTCTTTTCAGAAATATATCGGATGATATCTTCTGACAGCCCTTTAGGAGCCTGATCCGAATCAATATTGGTTACAAACCCGTATTTATATTCACCTGATGTGACCTCTTCCAAAGCTGTATTTTCCTTCTTCTTGTCACTCATATTTCTTTATTTAGAATAATTTCAAATTAGGCCACGAAATTACAAAAAAATTAGACGTCATCTCTTTACAGGATTCTAAATAACGTCTAAACAAAAGTCTGTGAAATTAAAATACGAAGAGAGCTCCAGGATCTGTTCCCGAAAGCATTATCAATTACAAAAAACTCCTTACTGAAAACATTGATAGTTAATTTTCATTTTTAAGCATACGATAAATAGTGGATTTACCAACACCTAATTTTTTAGCGGCTTCAACGACGTTCCCATTATATTTTTCCAGATAATAGAAAATAATTTTTTTGTTAAACTCGGCCAAAGTGCTCTCCTGACCTAAGAAATCAGTAATCATGCGTGTGGAGCTGAAATTGATATGCTGTTCATCGATATTTTTGTCTGCCAATACAACAGCAAGTTCAACAATAGACCGAAGTTCCCGGATATTTCCTGGGTAAGCATATTTCATCAGTTTTTCCTGAGCCTCTGTCGTAAATTCTTTGGGCTCCATACCATTTTCCGCGGCAAATTCATTCGCAAAATAAGAAGCAAGTATCAAAATATCATTACCACGATTCCTTAGTGGTGGAAGATGTATCGGGAGACCAAGCAGACGATAATAAAGATCCTGCCTGAATCGGCCCTGTTGCACTTCGTGACTGAGATCTTTATTGGTGGCTACGATTAATCTTGTATCAACGGGAATTTCTTTGTTTCCACCCAGCCGGTTGATTTCTTTTTCCTGAAGGACACGAAGCAGTTTAGCCTGCATATTTATATCCATATCGGCTATTTCGTCCAGGAATAATGTCCCTCCGGAAGCCAACTCAAATTTGCCTAATTTACGGGTATCTGCCCCGGTAAACGCACCTTTTTCATATCCAAATAGTTCGCTTTCGATAAGTGTATCCGGAATAGCAGAAACATTGATTGCAATAAAGGGTTTTTTCGATCGTGATGAATTATAATGAATTGCTTTGGCAACCAATTCTTTACCTGTTCCTGTTTCACCGGTAATAGAAATTGTGATGTTGGACTTCAGCGCCCTTTCCATCAGGTCAAAGACTTGTTTTATGGCAGGGCTGCTCCCTTTTATGATTTTTCTGAAAGCATATTTCTTTTCAACTTCCTGTTTCAGATCTTCCAGCTCTTTGCTGAGATTCTTGCGCTCCTGGATTTTATTAATCGCATTCCACAAGCGATCTTTAGTATCCTGATCTTTTACAAAATAATCATAAGCTCCGGCTCGTAGCAGGTCAATGGCAGTTTTCACATCTTCCTGGCCAGAAACAATAATCACCGGAAGTTCGGGATAATCTGCTTTTATTCTTTGTAAACATTGCTCCCCTGAAATATCAGGCAGCATATAATCCAAAGAAATGAGATCGGGTCTTTGATATAGATTTTCAAGACATTCCTTTCCTGTCCTGAATAAAATTACTTCGTTGGCCGGATTCAATGATAAGTGATGTTTTAACACTTCACCGTATATCGTATCATCCTCAACCACAAAAATTTTCAAGGTACTCATAACTATCTTTTAGATAATAATATCAGTTCTTAAAGTTAAAGGTATAAAATTTTTTATCATTCTTAGAAATTCATATAAAATAATTCCAATTATCTAATATTGGGAATCACTTCTCATAATTCACAAACAGATTAAAACGCGCTTATACTAAAAATTAAACAGTCTTTTAAATACATTGATTACCTATATTTTAGCTGTTAATTAATAATACACATCGGACATAATATTTTCACCAAATAATAAATTAAAGAAAAAAAGATAAAATTTGAATTTTATTACAAAAGCCGATGGGTATTATCGCAAAAAGGACCTTCTTTACTATGTCTGCACATACACCATTTAACGAAAGTTTCTTTTTCCAACACAACTTTTACAGGTTTAAAAGAGGTGCCCACATGTGATTTATCACAAAACGGTTGATTTTTACTCCGTCCACAGGCGCACCATAAGTAGGTACCTGGCTCCATAACCATTTTCAGCGAGTGCTTTTGAACAATGACAGGGTCTTCCATGTACATTAATTGTAATTATACGTCGAAAATAAAAAAATACCGGTTACCCATGCAAAGGCAACCGGTATGTTATCCGAAAATAAATTTATTCTCCTCTTTTAAATACTATGGAAGTAACAGTTACATCATCACCCCCCATGTTAATAGTAAGTCCGTAAGGACGGTTTTCATTGATCTTAATTTGGGCATTACCAGCATTTCCGGTGAGCTGCTGCCAAATGGTAACAGCCTGATGAACACCGGTACAACCTGTGGGGTGTCCCCATCCGATCAGTCCGCCTGTGGTATTGAAAGGAATTTCCGAATTCCGGGACGTTTTGCCAGCATCCACATAATCTGCACCTTCGCCTTTGGCTGCCAGTCCCAACGCTTCTACAGCCAGAATTCCGGCAATGGAGAAACAGTCGTGGGTTTCTATGGTCCCTATCTGATCTATTGTAATTCCAGCATTTTTCAGGGCCTCATGAGCTGCAAATTTGATGGTTTCCAGTTCTGTCAAATCCTTTGGCTGTGAGGTTATATCCCTTACGGCATGTCCGAATCCTATCACTTCAACGGCATTTTTCTTATCGACACCAATACGTTTCAAACCATCCTCCGAGCAAATGGCAATGGCAGAAGCACCATCAGAAACTTTGGAACAATCCAACACCGTCAGATGATCCACAAAAGCCTTTCCGTTGGGTTGCATTTTCAGAGCCGTCCCGTAAGGATCGGGATTGGTGTTATGGTATTCCTGAGCAGTCGGATCAAGTCTGGCATTTTCAATAGCATTGGCGTACCAGCGCGCCATCCCTTTCCGGGTTCTTTCGTAACCATATTTTTCGTAGTAAGCACCAGCTCGGTCGCTGAACTGTCCCGGGAAAAAGTACGCGTGACCTGCTTTCCGATTTTGGAACCATCCGGCCAAAGCCAGAATATCAGCTCCATAAATGGCTTTCACGGTATTCTGCACTTCAAAACCCAATGAAAGATTCACTTCGGCAGTTTCAGCCAAGATATTCCGAATACCTGTAACCAGCGAAAGTCCGCCGGAGGCACAGGCACCTTCCACTCTTACTGCGGGTTTCATGGACAATCCTTTATCAATCATAGGTAAAAAACCATCCAGGTGACCCTGACGATTAAAGCGGCTGGCCATAAAATTTCCAATCACCGACTCGTCCACATTTTGAGCTCCGCCAATTTGATTCAGCACACCTTGTCCGGCTTCTTTAATATAATGTTCTATACCCGGACGGGGTTTCCTGGGATTAAATTCTCTTCGGCCGGTTCCTAAAGAAATGGTGTTGTAACCGGCTGTCATATATACTTTTCTTCTTAATTTCTTCATGATTCCGCGTGTTATTCAAAAAAGTTATTGATCGGTCCGTAAGCATGGTAGAATCCGGTAAGCATTACCGTATTCACATCATCAGCATGGGCAGCGACTTTGTCTTTCACCAGCTTTTCTCCAATTTCCTTGGAACGTTTTCCGTATCTGATGGCCATTACGGCACCCAGTGAATCGAGAGATTTCAAATCTGTATAAAATTTCATCAAAACCTCTTCTTTGTTTTTCATACGAAGGATGGATTTCCACGGCACAGCTGATTCGGGCAGATCACCCAGTATTTCATCACATTCGTCTTTGAATTTTTCAATCTCTACATACTCCTGTTTGTGAATATCCCAGACCGCAACAGGCTGTCCGCTTTTGTACTTAAAGAATCCGTCTTTTTGTGCACCGCTTGAATACTGTCCACCTTTCACTCCTTGTTCCATGAATTTATCCAACAGATCGCTTTGCAGAGTTTCGTCTTCCACAAAAGGATTCATGACATTCAAAATGAATTGCATCACATCAATACCTACATAATCCATAAGCTGAAAAATACCCATAGGACGAATCAGATAATCCTGTGTAACCTTATTGACCATGTATATGGCTTTATAAAGTGGCATATTTTTGTCTTTAGCCAGCTCTTGGGCTTCTTTGATACCATGCAAGCCATCGCGCATGAAATGTCCGTTACCTATAAATCCTGCAAAGTCGTTAGAAGGAACTACAACTTTATTCAGATTTTTGGCATACTGCAATGCAAAATCAGCTACTTCTTGTTTTGTGCTGTCAGTTTTAATCAATTCAACAAGCTTTTGCACGGCCGGAGGGTTGTAGAAATGAAACCCAATTACTTTTCCGTCCAATCCGGCTTCTTCGTCAATAAGATGGATAGGAACGGATGAAGTATTGGTAAAGAACCAAACATCATTGGGATTATTCTTCTTTATTCCGTCCAGTAGTTTTACTTTCAAGGAACGGTTTTCATTCACTGCTTCAAAAACAAGATTTGCTTTATTAGCAGCTTCCATCACAGTAACAGGATGAACAATGTTGAGAACATCATTGATATAAGCATCGATAATGTCGTAGTTTTCGATAAGATCATCACGGTCAGCATACATCTGGCGCAGCCAAATGGTTTTTTTCTCGGCAATTTTCCTCACCTGAACACGCAAATAACCCATCAACCCTGCCAAACCGTCCTCCGACACATCAATAGCATTCAAGACAAAAGTCTTGCCTTTGTTTTCAGCTTGAAGTGCACGATCGGCCATCTCCACAGCTGTCAGCAACAGAATGCCGCTGCCCATTTTACCGGCAGCACCCAAAACCGCAACGTTCTGTAATCTTTCGTCGTAAGTCATATTTATAAATTTTTATTGAATTATTTCTTTAACTTTCAAGGTATTGCTACCAATTTGGTTTTCTTTTCTCCAAAAAAGCAGACATCCCTTCACGTCCTTCGCTGTTATCTCCGAACAATGAACCAAATTCAGCGGATTCAAGCTCAGAACCTTCATCCAGACTCATTTCATAGCCTTTACGCACCACACGTTTCAGCTTTCTGATGGCTTGTGGTCCTTTGGAAATGATATTTTTTGCGATGGTCATACTGGTTTCCATGAGTACTTCGGGCTCGGCAACTTTCTGAACCAAACCAATTCTTAACGCTTCATCAGCCGTAATCATATCGGCAGTCATTAAAAGATAGAGGGCCGTCCCCATGTTTGTAAGTCGAGAGAGACGCTGTGTTCCGGCATAACCAGGAATCAAGCCGAGGTTTACTTCCGGCTGTCCGAATTTCGCCTTACTGCTGACAATACGGAAATCACAGGCCATAGCCAGTTCCATACCACCACCCAGTGCAAAGCCATTCACAACTGCAATTACAGGAATATCCAATTCTTCCAGACTTCTGAAGGTGTTTTGTCCTAAACGGGAAAAAGCTTTCCCTTCTTCCTGGTTTTTATTTACCATTTCGGCAATATCTGCACCTGCTACAAAAGCTTTTCCCGAACCCACGATCATGACGAGATTGACGGCTTTGTCTTTTTTTACAGAAGCTACCAATTCATCAAGCTCATTAAAAAACTGGGTATTCAGAGCGTTCATCGCCTGGGGTCTGTTGATGGTCACTAACAGAATTCCCTCCTCAAATTTTGTTTCTAATACCTTGTCCATTGATAATTTTTTGATGCCCAAATTTAGTAATTATTCGACAAGGAAAACTGGCGCAAACCTTTTCGGTAAGATATCAGTTATAAATTATGTTAATTATGAACTGCTCATCAACAGAGAATAAAGATCAGTTTAGTGTCCCCATTCAATCTGATAAATGTCAAACAGGATTTGAATATCTTTGCAGTCTTGAAAAGGAAGCGTGAAAGCTACTGAATTTTTAAAATATTTTCGAGAACATCCAAGGTTTCAGGAGTTGGAGAGCCTTCTGGAAAAGGAATCAGAACATCTTTATCTGAAGGGAATTATTGGTTCTTCCGCAGCTCTGGCGCTCGCCACCGTTTTTGAAAAGGCAGGGAAACAACAACATATTGTTGTCATACCTGATAAAGAACAAGCAGCCTATTTTTTCAATGATCTTGAAACCTTGCTGGACGATGCAGTCCTGGACCTAGACAAAAAAAGGGTGCTGTTCTATCCCACGACCTACAAAAGGCCTTACGAACCGGAAAAGCTGGACAAGGCTTATGAACTTTCCCGGACAGAAGTACTGAAAAGGTTTTTGAACGACGACCGAAAGACTCTGGTAGTTACTTATCCGGAAGCGCTGGCAGAAAAAGTTATCACCAAGAAGTATCTGAACAAAAACATCATGAAACTCCACAAAGGAGAAGATGTCTCAATGGATTTTCTTACTGATTTCCTGACGGAGTTCAATTTTGAAGTGGTAGATTTTGTCGCTGAACCTGGTCAGTTTGCCATCCGGGGCGGCATTGTGGATGTTTTTTCGTTTTCCAACGGTCAGCCCTACCGTATTGAGTTTTTTGGAGATATGGTAGAATCCATCCGGACCTTTGATCCTGAAAGCCAGCTTTCGCTAAAAAATCTTTCTCGCATAACCCTGTTGCCTAATGTTCAGGACCGGCAATTAAAAGAGGAGCGCATCAGTTTTATGGATTATATTCCGACTCATACTTTCTGGTGGATGGAAGATGTGGATTATACGCACAACAAAATCGTTTCGGAATATGAAAAAGCACTCAACACCTATGATGAAAACAAGAATGTACTTGAGCCTGAAAAACTCTTCATCAACGGTGGGCAGTTCATCGAAAAACTGAGAAATTTTAATACGATAGAGTTCGGTCCTGGAATTCATTTTACAGAGGCTAAAACAATACTTTTTCAACAAACTCCACAACCCACTTTCAACAAAAATTTCGAGCTTCTTTTAAAGGATTTAAGAGATCAAACAGCCAATGGTTTCACTCCATTTATTATTTCAGATAATCCGGCACAAATCACACGGCTTTACAGCATTTTCGACAACATCGTAGGAGAAAGTGCAGGAAGCCCACGTATCCCCCTTTTCAAAGCAGTTGAAACCAGCCTAAGCTCGGGTTTTATAGATCAGGAAATAAAGGCATTGTGTTATACTGACCATCAGATTTTTGAACGTTATCACAAGTTTCATTTGCAGGAAGGGTTTGGACGCAAGGAAGCTCTTTCTATTAAAGAATTATATGATTTAAAACCGGGTGATTACGTTACGCACATCGACCACGGTATCGGACGTTACGACGGATTGCAAATCATCGAAAACAACGGGAAAAAGCAGGAGGCCATCCGTCTTTTTTATAAAAATGATGACATCCTCTACATCAGCATCCACTCGTTACACCGGATTTCAAAATATGTCGGCAGCGAAGGCAAACCGCCGGTATTGAACAAACTAGGTTCAGGTGCCTGGGAAAAGTTAAAGGACAAAACAAAATCGAAAGTCAAGGATATTGCCCGTGACCTCATCAAGCTTTATGCAAAACGCAAAACCGAATCCGGATTCCAGTTCAGCGCTGATACATATTTACAAAATGAGCTGGAAGCCAGTTTCATTTACGAAGACACACCCGATCAGACCAAAGCCACAGCTGATGTAAAACATGATATGGAACAACCACATCCGATGGACCGACTTGTTTGTGGCGATGTGGGTTTTGGCAAAACAGAAATTGCTATCCGGGCTGCATTCAAGGCCGTGACAGATGGTAAGCAGGTGGTGGTGCTGGTCCCAACGACCATTCTGGCACTGCAGCATTTCAAAACTTTTAGCGAGCGGTTGAAAGATTTTCCGGTCAAAGTAGATTATCTGAACCGTTTTAAAAGTGCCAAACAGCAGAAAGAAAGCTTGCAAAAACTAGCTGAAGGCAAAGTTGACATCATGATCGGGACGCACCGAATTTTAAGCAAGGACGTGATTTTAAAAGATTTAGGGCTGTTTATTGTAGATGAAGAACAGAAATTTGGCGTCGGGGCAAAAGAAAAAATCCGCCAGATGAAAACGCAGGTGGATACGCTTACGTTAACGGCCACACCTATTCCGCGAACCATGCAGTTTTCACTGATGGGCGCCCGCGACCTTTCCATCATCAACACGCCACCACCCAACCGTTTTCCGGTGGAAACGGAATTGCAGTCCTTTAATCCGCATACCATCCGCGATACGGTCCAGTATGAAGTCTCACGCGGTGGACAGGTGTTTTTCATCCACAACCGGGTACAAAACATCGGAAGTGTTTATGATATGCTGAAGAAATTCGTCCCTAATGTCAGAATTGGCATTGCACATGGACAAATGGACGGCCCACATCTGGAAAAAGTGATGCTCGATTTCATCGACGGATTGTATGATGTTTTGCTTTCCACGAACATTGTAGAATCCGGGCTTGACATTCCCAATGCCAACACAATCATTATCAACAACGCTCAAAATTTCGGGTTAAGTGATTTACACCAGCTTCGGGGCCGGGTGGGTCGTTCCAACAAAAAAGCTTTCTGTTATCTGCTCACGCCACCGCTGGCGTCGTTGCCTCAGGATGCACGCAAAAGACTGCGTGCCATCACAGAATATGCTGATTTAGGAAGTGGTTTCAACATTGCTATGCGCGATTTGGATATTCGTGGGGCGGGGAATATTCTGGGTGCGGAACAGAGTGGTTTCATAACAGAAATAGGCATAGAAATGTACCAGAAAATCCTCGATGAAGCACTGACGGAATTGAAAGAAAGTGAATTCAGCGAACTTTATGCTGATGAAAAAGCGAAACGTGGATTCGTAAGGGAATGCCAACTGGAAACCGATCTCGAAATTCTGATTCCTGATTATTATATCAGCAACATTGCTGAACGGCTCAGCCTTTATAAAGAACTGGAAGGGGTGAAAGACGAATCACAACTTCATGAATTTGAACAGCGACTTATCGACCGTTTCGGGCCGGTACCCAAGGAAACCGAGTCCCTTATCAACACCATCCGGTTGCGTTGGGTGGCCAAAGAAATGGGTTTTGAAAAGCTGGTACTGAAGTTCAACAAAATGATAGCCTACTTTACAGGGAATCAGGATTCAGATTATTTCCAATCAGAAGCTTTTGACAAAATCCTGGAAGCCATCAAAAGGAATCCAAACTGTTGCGAAATGAAGGAAAAGAAAGAAAAGCTCACATTAGTCTTCAATAAAGTCAACAACGTGGATGCTGCACTCATTCTTTTATCCAACATGATGGAAATGAAATAAAGTTATATCTCCAGGTTCCATAAAAAACAAATCTGCATCCTAAAAGTGTGAAAACAAACGGTTGCAGAAAATAAAAGTTCACAATTTCACACTTACCAAACAGATTTAATATTACTAGTAATCAGAATGTTAAAAATAAACAAACAAAAATAAAGATCAAAAATTACATTACTTAATTCACTGTAATTTAGATTTAGTTTATTTTTGAACCCCGGATAAATTTGTACCTCTATAACATTTTAGAAAGATACAAATGCCTCGACAATCTTATTTAAGATTGCAGGGGTAACAAAAAAGTGTGTAAAACCGTTACGGTTTTTTTATAAAAAACAGTCATGAAATTAAATTCCTACCGACAGGCACGCTTAATTCTGGAAGATGGCATTGAATTTAAAGGATATTCCTTCGGATATGAACAATCCGTTGCTGGTGAAATTGTTTTCAACACAGCAATGACCGGATATCCCGAAAGTCTTACTGACCCTTCCTACAGCGGCCAAATCCTGGTTTTAACATATCCGACCATCGGAAATTACGGTGTTCCTGGAAAAGAAATTGAACACGGGATGCTGCAGCATTTCGAATCCGAACGGGTACATATTACCGCGTTGGTCATTTCGGATTATTCCGAAAAACACAGTCACTGGAACGCTTCGCAAAGTTTGGCCCACTGGCTGAAAGAAGAAAAAGTTCCCGGACTTTTTGGAATAGATACCAGGCAACTGACAAAACATATTCGTGAAAAGGGCGCCATGCTGGCAAAAATCGTCTTTGACGATGATATTCCGTTTTATGATCCAAATCAGACCAATTTGGTGGAAACAGTCAGTATCAAGGAAAAAGTAGTTTACGGTAACGGAAAATACAAGATCCTGCTGATTGACTGCGGCGTAAAGAACAACATTATTAGGTATTTATTACGATACGACACACAGGTAATACGTGTTCCATGGGATTACGACTACAGTCAGGAGGAATACGATGGACTCTTTATTTCCAATGGTCCTGGTGATCCTGAAATGTGTATTCCAACAATCAACCATCTCAGAAGCTCCATCCAGAAGGAACAACCTGTTTTTGGAATCTGTCTTGGGCATCAGTTGGTCTCCCTGGCATCCGGAGCCGAGACATACAAGTTAAAGTTCGGACACAGAAGCCACAACCAGCCTGTACTACAAACCGGAACGGACAAAGCATATCTCACCTCTCAAAATCATGGTTTTGCTGTAGATGATAAGACGATTGGGAATGATTGGGAAGTTTTTTTTACGAATCTGAACGATGGCAGTAACGAAGGCATCCGGCATAAAACCAAACCGATCTTTACCACGCAATTTCATCCCGAAGCCTCCAGCGGTCCTACGGACACTGCATTTTTGTTTGAAGATTTCATAAAGCTCATTGAAAAAAGCAAATCCTAAACGATATGAAAATTCAGAAAGTAAAAAAAGTACTGGTACTGGGTTCAGGAGCGCTGAAAATCGGCGAAGCCGGTGAATTTGACTACAGCGGTTCACAAGCACTGAAAGCACTGAAAGAAGAGCAAATTGAAACTGTTCTGATCAACCCTAACATTGCGACTGTTCAGACCTCAGAAGGTATTGCCGATAAAATCTATTTTCTGCCCATAACACCCTTTTTCGTGGAACGCGTTATCCAAAAGGAAAAACCAGAGGGAATTTTGCTCGCATTCGGCGGACAGACTGCTTTGAACTGCGGGATAGAGTTGTATCGGGCCGGCACATTGGAGAAATACGGAATACAAGTTTTAGGAACACCTGTTGAAGCAATTATAGAAACCGAAGACCGGGAGTTATTTGCAGAAAAGCTGCGTTCCATCAAAATAAGCACACCTAAATCTGTTGCTTGTACGACTGTTGATGAAGCACTGAAAGCCGCAGAACAAATCGGTTATCCTTTGATTGTGCGGGCTGCCTTTGCCTTGGGAGGACAGGGAAGCGGATTTTGCGATAACAACGATGAGCTTCTCAACCGGGCTACACTGGCATTTTCATACTCAAACCAGATTCTTGTAGAAGAATCATTGAAGGGCTGGAAAGAAGTAGAATACGAAGTAGTACGGGACCGTTATGACAACTGCCTCACCATTTGTAATATGGAGAACTTTGACCCGTTGGGAATCCATACAGGGGAAAGTATTGTGGTTGCTCCCTCCCAAACGCTTACCAACAGGGAGTATCACAAACTTCGTAAGATTTCCATAGAAATTGTAAGAGCCGTCGGAATTGTTGGGGAATGCAACGTGCAGTATGCACTTGATCCAAATTCAGAAGATTACCGAGTAATTGAAGTTAATGCGAGACTGTCTCGTTCCAGTGCCTTGGCATCAAAGGCTACTGGATATCCATTGGCATTTGTCGCCGCAAAACTGGGAATGGGATATGGGCTGCACGAATTGAAAAACAATGTTACTAAAACTACTCCTGCCTTCTTCGAACCGGCCCTTGATTACCTGGTAGTAAAAATACCACGATGGGATTTGAATAAATTCCTTGGTGTTTCCAAAGAAATTGGTTCCAGCATGAAGAGCGTTGGCGAAATCATGGCCATTGGGCGTAGCTTTGAAGAAGCCATTCAGAAAGGCCTGCGTATGATTGGTGTAGGCATGCACGGATTTGCTGCCAACAAAATCTTTAAGGCAGAGAATTTAGAAGAAGCACTTTCTAATCCAACAGACAACCGGATTTTTGCTATTGCAGAAGCTTTCCGTCAGGGTTATTCTGTGGACCAGATCCATGATCTTACAAAGATAGATCGCTGGTTTTTGGAAAAGCTCCAAAACATCCACGATCTGGAAATTGAATTATTAAAAGTAAACAAATTGGAAAAACTGAGTGATGAGCTTTTGTTGGAATCTAAAAAAGCCGGTTTTTCAGATTTTCAGATAGCCAGACTGATCTATAACAAAGAGCATATTGGCGAAAACGATGATGAAATCCTCAAAATTCGCAAGTACAGAAAATCAAGAAACATCGTCCCCTGTGTAAAACAAATCGACACCCTGGCAGCTGAGTACCCAGCTCAAACGAACTATCTGTACCTTACCTATCACGGAAATGAAAACGACGTAAACTATTTGGGTGATCACAAATCGGTGGTCGTTTTGGGTTCCGGTGCATACCGCATAGGCAGCAGTGTGGAATTCGACTGGTCAGGGGTCAATGCGTTGTATACCATCAAAAAGAAAGGCTACCGTTCGGTCATGATCAACTACAATCCTGAAACGGTGAGCACGGATTATGATACCTGCGACCGGCTTTATTTCGAAGAACTTTCATTCGAAAGAACGCTGGACATCGTGGAACTGGAAAATCCGCACGGGTTAATCGTTTCCACTGGCGGGCAGATCCCCAATAACCTCGCCATGAGGCTATATCGTCAGAATATCCCAATTTTAGGGACTTCACCCGTTTCTATCGACGAAGCCGAGAACCGATATAAATTCTCCGACATGCTTGACAAGATTGGAGTGGATCAGCCTGAATGGCAGGAGCTGACCAGCCTTGACGCCATTTACGAATTCACGGAAAAAGTAGATTTTCCTGTTTTGATTCGTCCTTCGTACGTACTTTCGGGTGCTGCCATGAACGTAGTTTCCAATAAAAAGGAGCTGGAACATTTTCTAAACCTGGCCACAGAAGTTTCCAAACAATATCCGGTGGTGGTTTCAAAATTCATCGAAGGGGCTAAGGAAATTGAGATGGATGCAGTTGCTGATAATGGAAACATTATTGTTTACGCCATCTCAGAGCATGTGGAATTTGCAGGAGTGCATTCCGGTGATGCTACCATGATGTTCCCCCCACAGAAAGTATACGTGGAAACCATCCGGAGAATCAAACGCATTAGCCGAAAGATCGCTGAAGAACTGCACATCAGCGGACCGTTTAACATTCAGTTTCTGGCCAAAGACAACGACATCAAAGTCATTGAGTGTAATTTGAGGGCATCAAGAAGCTTCCCCTTTGTTTCCAAAGTACTTAAGACCAATTTCATTGATTATGCGGTTCGTATTATGTTGGGTGAAAAAGTCGAAAAACCGGGAAAATCACTCTTTGACATCGACCATGTCGGGGTGAAGGCTTCTCAGTTTTCCTTTTCAAGGCTAAGCAAAGCTGACCCGGTGTTAGGTGTGGATATGGCTTCCACAGGTGAAGTGGGTTGTATCGGCGATGATCCTTACGAAGCTGTCTTGAAATCAATGCTTTCAGTCGGTTACAAAATTCCCAAACAAAACATCCTGATTTCATCAGGACCTACCCGTTCAAAAATGGAACTGGTGGTCAGCGCAAAGCTGCTTATCGACAAGGGATACAAGCTTTTTGCCACTAAAGGGACGCATGATTTTTACAAGAAAAACGGTATCAAAACCACGATGGTCCACTGGCCCGACACGCCCAACCAGCCCAATGCTTTTGACCTGATCAAGGAAAAGAAGATCGATCTGGTCATCAACATCCCGAAGAACCTGACAAGCGAAGAGCTGAATAATGATTATAACATACGCCGCGCAGCTATTGATTTCAATGTGCCTCTAATTACTAATGCGCGACTCGCAAGTGCATTTATTTATGCCATTAGTCGTTACAAGATGGAGGATCTGGCTATCAAAAGTTGGGACGAATATTAAACTTTTGTTGTAATGACGCAAGGCCTTGCGTCATTACGGACAAAATCCTGTAGAGACGCAGAATTTTGTGTCTCTACAATAAAAGCTTTTCACTGGCACGCACTTGCGATTTGTGTCCTCACTTGAATTACCCGTGGTTAAACACCAGACAACTGAAAAGCCCCTTACTGGTCATGATTTGCCTTCACGTGGCATGCAGCAGTGCGGTGGCAAAAAATGTGTTGAAGCTAAACAGCGCGATTAATAATAAATTGGTAATAAGTTTTTTCATAATTTAAGAATTTAAAATATTGTCATTGGTTTATTCTTACATAATAATCCGAGAATCCGTCTGCAGCATTAAAATGTAAAATCAATGTGTCATTATATATGCTATCGACTACATAGTCAAAAGGGGTACCGTATTTGTTATGGTAAGACATCACGAATGTAGTTGTTCCATAAGGGACACCAGTAGCCTGGCCATCGTTTGCTTTCAACCATGTAATTGCGGCATCCATGATTACACTGTCTTTAACCATATCTATCCTCCTGTTACCGTTGGAGGTAAATTCAGTATAATGATCCTGATAATAATGTTTAGAATTGGAAATCCAACTGAAATCGTAATATATTAACTGCCATTTCCCAAGAATATTTGCCTTAATAACATCAAGTGGTTTATTGTAAAGAGTGATGTTTGAATTATACTGGGGTTTAATCGTTTTATCTTTTTTACAGCCAAAGGCAGTTATAACTATTAATCCACTTAGAAGGAAAATTTTCAGCATTGTTTTCATAGCGATACATTTTTAATCCCTAAGGAAAATTTTTTATTGAACCTGTTCCATAAACAGGTTTTTTCGATAAGCAAAAGAGATAGCCTAAGGAGGATGAGATTTCGTTCTGGTACGAAATAAAAACATTTTGGATTTTCTGGTTAAAATGTTGATACTAAGATCTGAAACATTTTTATGAAAACCTAATTTTTAGAAGACTTTTCTGTGCCCGACCGCCATTTACTCTCACGGGCTCAGTTGTAGTGCACCGGTCCAGAGGCAACAAGAATGACTCCACAATTTACTCATTCCCAGTAGTCACTCTTGCAGCGAGTATCCTATATCCTTCATTCTTCACCATTTATTCTAACAGCCTTTCAGGTTTGCCCCGCGCAAGGCTTTTGTTCAACCTGAAAGGAGAACCTTCCGATTATTTAGAAGCAATTAAAAATTAAAGGCTTTCTTTTCTGCGTTTGTATTATTACGTATTTTTGTAACGTTAAATTTATTATTGCTATTTAATCTAAATTAAAATTTAATGTCCGTAACAAAAGAACAGGTTGTTGATGCTTTAAAACAGGTTATCTTTTTTAAGAAAAGAGATAACATTGTGAATCTCAACATGGTTAAAGACATCAACATCAATGGGAAAGAAATTAAGGTAACGATCGTTTTTGAAAAACTGGATGATCCAGCTGTCGGAATTGTTTACAAATCAGCAGTAAGCTCAATTAAGAATGTATTAGGACAAGATCTCATTATTGATGTTCAGCCTGTTACAGATGATGAACATCGGCCTTTGTCTGGGGTAAAACACGTTATTGCGGTTATTTCAGGAAAGGGCGGTGTAGGAAAATCCACAGTTGCTGCTAACCTTGCCATTGCACTTTCGAAAACCGGAAACAAAGTAGGAATTTTAGACGCTGACGTACTGGGACCATCCGTACCGATTATGTTTGGAGTGGAAGATGGCAGGCCTGGTATCATAGAAAAAAATGGCAAAACTTTACTGGTTCCCCTGGAAAATTACGGAATAAAGATCTTATCTATCGGATTTTTTGTAAAACCAGAGCAAGCCCTTATGTGGCGTGGTTCAATGGCTAACAACGCATTTAACCAACTGATGAAAGATGCGGATTGGGGAGAACTTGATTTTCTGGTAATCGATATGCCTCCAGGAACGGGTGACATACAACTTACGTTGGCACAGAATTATAATATCAGAGGCGCCGTTTTGGTTTCAACACCACAGAAGGTTGCAGTTGCTGATGTTCGTCGTGCAGCTATGATGTACCGCCAGGAAAAGCTGACAATTCCTCTGCTGGGACTTATCGAGAACATGTCTTATTTTACTCCTGAAGACATGCCGGAGAAGAAATATTTCATTTTCGGACAAGGTGCCAGCGATAAGCTTGCCAATGAGTTAAACATAAAAGTCTTGGGAAGACTTCCCATCGTTGAAAAAGTAACTGAAACCGGCGATGGTGGTATGCCGATCACGCTAGTGGATAGTTCACCTGTCAGCGAGGAATTCATGAATATTGCTAAGAAACTAAAATCCACTATTGAACAGATGGGTTGATAATCACTAGTATTTAAAAGTTAAAACAAATGGAAAATCTTGATAAAAGCGAACTTGAAAAAAAAGTCAATAATGTAATTGACCAGGTTCGGCCTTATTTACAAGCAGACGGTGGCGACATACAACTTATGGAAGTTACTGATGATTACGTTGTTAATGTAAAACTGATTGGAGCTTGCGGTTCTTGCGCTTTCAGCACAATGACTTTGAAGAACGGTGTGGAAGCGACCTTACAAAAGGTACTTCCGCAAATCAAGGAAGTTGTTGCTGTTTGATAAGGAACTGATCACTTACTAAATTCTCATTAAAAAAATTCAACCTGGAGAGAGGCTTTTCCCCTTCCAGAATAATGGTTTTATTAGCTCTCCAAAAAGGGAGTGCCTTTTTATTTTCATTCTAAAACCAGAATATATCAACCATTCTTCTTACTTTTGTTATCCAATAATAAAAAAGTATGGCAAAAGAAGTTATCCACCTGACCAAAGTTGTTAAAAACTACCAAGTTGGAGCAGAAATAGTGCGGGCATTACGAGAAATTGATTTGTCGATTAATAAAAACGAATTCGTAGCCATGATGGGGCCTTCAGGTTCTGGAAAATCAACTCTGATGAATACGGTGGGATGTTTAGACACCCCCACCAGCGGAAGCTATTTCCTAAACGGTGTTGACGTAAGTAAAATGACTGACAATCAACTGGCTGATATTAGAAACAAAGAAATAGGTTTTATTTTTCAGACTTTTAATCTTTTGCCAAGATCCACAGCACTGGAAAATGTAATGCTTCCATTGGTTTATGCAGGAGTCACGAAACAAGAGCGCATCAAAATCGCAACTGAAGCTTTGGAAAGCGTTCAACTTTCTGACAGAATGTACCACAAACCAAATGAACTTTCAGGAGGACAACGCCAACGTGTTGCTGTTGCAAGAGCATTGGTTAACAAGCCTTCCATAATATTAGCCGACGAGCCTACTGGAAATCTTGACTCAAAAACTTCTGTTGAAATTATCAGTCTGCTCGAGGAAATTCATGCGCTGGGAAACACAATCGTATTGGTCACACACGAAGAGGACATTGCCCTGCATGCCCACCGGATTATTCGCTTACGCGACGGTCAGATTGATGACGACTATCAGAATCAAAATATCATGCGTAACAGCCGCAAACAGGTAACTGCTTAAATTGATTAATGGATGAGCAGCGGAAGGAAAATATACACCAAAACCGGTGACGCCGGATTTACATCTTTAATTGGCGGCACACGCGTCCCGAAATATGACACACGAATTGAGGCCTACGGTACAATGGATGAGTTGAATTCATTCGTGGGGCTTCTCAGAGATCAGGATATTGACGAACATAGCAAAGAAGTACTCTTGGAAGTTCAGGATCGTCTTTTTACGCTGGAAAGTACCCTGGCTGCAGATTCAGAGAGACATTTAAAATCACTACCAAACATAAAGCCGGAAGACATCCAGCTTCTTGAAAAGGAAATTGACAATATGAATGAAACACTTCCGGAGCTTACTTCTTTTGTCCTTCCCGGTGGTCATCCGACAGTATCATATTGCCATATTGCCAGAACAATTTGCAGGCGCGCAGAAAGGATCACGATAAAACTAAATGAGTCTTATTCACTCCCTCCTGTTATTATTACTTATCTGAATCGTCTTTCTGATTATCTGTTTGTTTTGGCAAGAAAATTTTCGCAAGATTTTGGTGCGAAAGAGTCCCTTTGGAAACCACGATTTTGAGACAAAATACCTTTATGGATTTTTTCTTGCATCGTATTAAAAAAAAATTACTTTTGCAAAAATTTTAACAATAACTTTTAAGCGATGTATTGGACTTTGGAATTGGCTTCAAAATTAGAAGACGCACCTTGGCCTGCGACCAAAGAGGAGCTTATAGAATGGTGCCTACGTACCGGAGTGACCGCAGAAGTCGTTGAGAACCTGAAAGAACTTGAAGATGATGAAGAAATCTTTGAAAAGATTGAGGATATCTGGCCTGAATATCCGACTAAGGAGGACTTCTTTTTTAATGAAGAGGAATACTAGAAAAATTTATGAGCTGCTTTAGTTAAAGCAGCTTTTTTTTGCAAATAAATTAAAAATAGTATTCTTGTAAAGCTACATAAACGCTGTCGAACAATCCCTTAAGCTAAATTAAACTGAAGTTTTTACCACATCCTGATTGTTTTTATAGTAAATTTGTCCAATCTTAGTGAGAAGCCATATTTGTTTATGTTTTTCTCTGTAAAGAAATCTACGTAAACTCATTAAGAATCTGAAAAGATGCCACGGAAAAGAGATCTCATAATTAAAGGGTTTTCTAAACTCCTTAAGGAAGATAAATTAAAAATTGTCTCTGAGTTGATGGACAATCAACTGGAGGCTATTGACCTCTTGAAAAGTTTCTGGTATGCTGATCCGGAAAAACAAAAGGTCTTTGACGAATTCAGCGAAAATACACTTACTAATTTTTATATTCCTTATGGTGTTGCCCCTAATGTAATGGTCAATGGGCAAACATATGTTGTTCCACTGGTTATTGAAGAAAGCTCCGTTGTAGCTGCCGCATCAGCCAGCGCACGGTTCTGGTCCGAGCGTGGGGGATTTCACGCCGAAGTCATAGATACCGTAAAGGAAGGACAGGTGCACTTTTTATGGAAAGGCAACAGAAACAAGTTAGTATCTGCTTTCGATGATCTTAAGATCCGTTTCCGCGAAAGCACTAAACTTATCACTGCCAACATGGAAAAACGTGGTGGTGGTATTCTTGATTTTGAATTGCTTGATCTTCGAAAAAAGATTGATAATTACTATCAGATAAAAGTTACATTCAACACCCAGGATTCAATGGGTGCCAATTTTATCAACTCCTGTCTTGAGGAATTTTCCAAGGTTCTTAAAGAATTCTTTTACTTCCAGCCTATTTTTGAAGACGAAGAAAAAGAAGTCAATATAATCATGTCCATTCTTTCCAATTATACTCCAAAATGCCTTGTAAAAGCATGGGTAGAATGCGATTTTGAAGAACTTGACAAGATAGATAAATCGATGAATGGTGAGGAGTTTGCCAAAAAATTTGAAACAGCCGTAAAAATAGCTGAAGTCGACACTTACCGTGCAACTACTCATAACAAAGGAATCTTCAACGGCATTGATGCTGTTGCTATTGCTACCGGCAATGACTTCAGAGCGATTGAGGCAGCCGGACACGCTTACGCTACGCGAAACGGATATTATCAAAGTCTTTCGCATGTCGATCTTTCTGAAGGCAAATTTAAGTACAGTCTGGAATTACCGTTGGCTCTTGGAACCGTTGGAGGATTGACTTCTTTGCATCCGTTGGCAAAACATTCACTCGAAATGCTTGGGAAGCCTTCAGCTCCTGAACTGATGATGATTATTGCAGCAGTTGGACTGGCTAATAATTTTTCTGCAGTTCGTTCTCTCATCACGAAAGGTATTCAAGTGGGACACATGAAAATGCACCTGATGAATATCTTAAATCACTTCAAAGCTACAGAAGAAGAAAAAGAAATGGCAGCGGCTTATTTCAAGGAAAAGACAGTTTCGTTTGCCTTAGTCGATGACTATATCAAAAAATTACGCCACGTTTGATGCCTGAGATAAAAAACTGGCACTCCAATGGAAAGCTTCTCCTTACCGGCGAATATCTCGTTTTGGAAGGGACAAAAGCATTAGCTTTTCCAGTTAACAAAGGACAGAGCCTTAAAGTTCAAGAGGAAGAAACAAAGGGCCTTCCGATTTTGAATTGGACTGCATGGAAAACAGACGGGCTTTGGTTTCAGGCTCAATTCAGACTTCCTGGATTAACAGTCATTCAAACATCTGATGCTGATTTAGCAACAAACCTTCAAAAGCTGTTATCAGAATGCCAGAAAATGGCACCAGACTTTTTGGATGGATCTCAGAGCTTTAAAGCAGAAACAAAACTTGAATTTAATAGTGAGTTCGGATTTGGTTCCAGTTCTACACTTGTCTCTAATCTGGCGTATTGGTCAGAGATTGATCCTTTTACATTACAACAAACTGTTCTAGGGGGATCAGGGTATGATATTGCCTGTGCACGAAGTAAAGGGCCTTTATTTTATCAGCTTATGAATAAAATGCCTGTCGTAGATAAAGTTGAGTTGAATTTTACGTTTAGTGAAAACATTTACTTTGTTTACCTTGGGCATAAACAACGTACTTCAGAAAGTATCGAAGTATTTAAGCAAAGAGCACATTTTGACAATCAGCAACTACAACAAATTTCTGATATCTCCATCGCCATTTCCAAATGCAATAAGCTGGATGAATTTGAAAAACTTCTGGAAGAACACGAGGCCGTATTATCCTCCATATTAGAAATAACTCCTGTTAAACGACGCCTTTTTAGTGACCATCGAGGAGTAGTAAAATCTTTAGGTGCCTGGGGCGGAGACTTTGTTCTAATGACGAGTACGCTGACTGAAACTGAATTTAAACTTTATCTGAATAAGATAGGCTTTGACACATTTTTCACTTGGGAAAAATTGATCTTAAAATAAAAAATGGAAGTCCTTTCATAAGGATAAGGAATCACCACACAAGAAAGATACTTTTCCTAAAAACTCTTATCCTAAGAAACCTAACTTACGAGCCGCAAAAACATAGGCGCCAAGAGCAACTGCTTTTGAGGTTCCCAGCCTGGTGATACCAACAGCAATTTTCTTTTTTGCCAGATAATTTTGTGTCTGATTGGAAAACGGAACTTTAACAGATATGGTTTCGTCTTTCAGAAATTCTTTTCTTTCAGCTTCATTTTCCCAATTATATGCCACCGACTCCATCCTGGAAAGAATAAGGCCATCCGCTCTTTTAAAATGTCCATTCATGTGCTCGATAACAACAGGCAAAAACAACGGAAAAGCCCCTGAAATTCCACCACCAATAACAATACAACTATCCGTAAGGGTCGCGGCATTAGCCAAAGCGTTTCCAAGCACATTACCAAAAATATTCCAGGCCTCTAATGCTGCTGCTTTCTTACCTTCAGAATGTCCCATACCAATCTGAAAAATTTCAGATGGGTCAGGTGCATCTTTAAGTGAAATTCCTGCTAAATCACCATAGAGCTTTTTGATTCCTCGAATACTCAACACTTCTTCAACGCTCTGACTGGAATCAAGGTAATTTGAAGACCGATTGATTTCAGAACTCGCTGAATTATCTCCGGCAAACAATTTCCGGTTTACGATGATTCCACCCCCAAAACCTGTTCCCAGAGTCACTCCCAATAAGTTTTTATACTGTTTTGAAGATTGTCCGTTAATTTCAGGTAACAATCCTCCTAAAGCTTCTCCCAATGAAAAAAGATCTCCATCATTATTAATAAAAACGGGTATTTTAAACTCGTTTTCCAACATCCTCGCCAATGGAATTCCACCCGTAAAGAACGGCAGGTTTTCCAGCTTTCCAATAATCCCAGCTTCGTAATCGGCAGGTCCAGGAAAACAAAAGCTTATAGCAGCAGCCTGGGTCCCCAACTTCTTCTCCAATCCCGCAAAACCTTCTTTCAACTTCAGAAAAAAGGCTTCCAGTGAATCAGACTGCGAAGGCAGTGTCAGGGTTTGATCTAAAACTTTTCCCTCTTCAATGGCAGAAAAAACCAAGTTTGTTCCACCCGCATCCAAGCTGAAAATAATCTTTCGGTTCATTCAAAAATTTTTGCAAAATTAATTAGAAAAGAAAATATGTAATAACATTGAGGCTTAAACCACAGTTAATTACTATTGATTCTTTTCTTCATCATCTAATAAACTCAATCGTTATCGGAAACATGTTCCTGCACAAAAGCACTGTGCACCGGAGCAGGTACTTTAGCATCTTTGCCGCGTACAGCTTTCCATATAATTTTATTGTATAACCCATCCGGAACAGCGTCTTCACGGGTAAAATTCAACTTCTCACTCAACCTGGCTCCATAAGCCGACCTAAGGTTCTTTTTATGAATATCTATTTCCGGGGAAAGGGCATCATAAGGTGTAAAGTCGGCCGAGTCTGTAACCGAATTTATAATCGGGTTTGCAGCCAGGTCATATTGAGTCATCGGGGGTAGCCCCAATATCAATTCTATTGTTTTTAAAACACCCGACGTTGTATATAAAGTATGATCAACAAAATGACGCTTTATGTACGGACTGATCACCAGCAAAACCGAACGGTGGGCATCCACATGATCCGGTCCGTTCTGAGCATCATCTTCCAGCACAAATATGATGCTCTCTCTCCAGATCTTACTGTGAGAAATGGCATCCACTATCTTACCTAGGGCATCATCGTTCTGAGCAACATAGGCCTGTGGAGTCAATTCTCCAGGACGTGTTCCCCAGCAGTGGTCGTTGGGTAAACGCATGAGTGTAAGTGCAGGAACCTCATTTATTTTTTCCAGGCTGTCAAAATCCCGCTTCCACACCTGAAAACGGTATAAATCTGAAATATTCAAATCAAATCCAGGGAAAGTATTGCAGATAACCGGCTCCAAATCCTTGTCAGAAGCAATGATATGTCCGTACTTATCTCTGTTATTCATAATCACAAATTCACCATAGTCTCTGAAAGATTTATGATGTTTCATAGCATCATTCCAGATATACCCGGATGAAGGCGCTGCAATAGGGTGTCCTCCTTCAAATTCGTAAGGGGCACCGCGACTTCCGTAATTCACCGGCCAGAGCTTTTCAACATAATCAGTTGCATAAGCAGCAGTTGACCAGTTATGACCGTCAGCGCTGACTTCTGCATCCACATAGAAATTATCATACAGCGTAAAATCTTTTGAAATCTGATGTGCGTTAGGAGTATTTTTTTGTCCGAAAAGACAAAGTTCAGGATCACCGTTTCCTTCTCTCATATCTCCCAAAACCTGATCATAAGTACGGTTTTCACGGATAATATAGAAAACATGTTTAATAACTTTGCTGGGCCCATTTTGATAATCCAGAGGAATAACGTGCTGTGCGTTTACATTCTGAATTTCTTTATGTATATAAGGCGTATTGTCATAAACACGTTTACTCATCAGAGCCAGTTGTTGCGGATTGGGATTGTTGATGATGGATAGCGTTCCCATGAACATTGTCCCTGAATAATTTTCATGCCAGTTTTTTGGTTTTCTTTTTGTGGGATTGGGCCCATCAGGATTGGCACGTGAAGAAATTCCTTTCCCGTTGGCAACAAGAATCTGATTGGTTTGGGGGACATATTTTACGGCCGTTGGATACCATCCCACAGGGATAAATCCCAGATTCTTGGCATGTTCTTTTTTGCTGACATCAAAAACTGCTAGATAATTATTGTCGGCATTCGCCACCAAAAGCTTTTTGTCTTTTGCCATCAATGTGAGAGCGTCAGGCGTACTACCGTAAGGTGCATCCGGAATCAGGGAAGTAATAATGGTTTCGCTGACTTTTTTGTCTTTTAGATCAAGTTCGGTAACACTATTATTGTTGGCATTGGTAACAAATAGGCGGCTACCGTCCTGCGTGATCGCCATTTCATTGGGATGATCGCCGGTTTCATAAACATGGCTGACATTAAAATCCTTTAAATTAATCTCTACAACCGAGGCCTTTCCCCAAATGGAGACATATGCGTAAGTTTGAGCATGGTTGATAATGATTTCATAACATTTTCCCATCATTTCAACCTTTTTCACAACCTCCTTCTTTTTCAGATTTATGACATAAAGACTGTTGTTCCTTTGGGAAACAGCCAGCAGCTCATTTTTCTTTTTGAAATAGGCCAAACCCGTAATTGAAATCTTCCCTTTCGGGAAACGTTCTCCAACCTTAATACTGCCATCTTCTGATAGTCTTCCGTTTTCGAAGTTGTAAACAAAAATTTTGTTGTCATTTCCACCCGAAACATAAAGCGTTTTTTCATTTTTTCCGAAAGCAAGCCCAACCCATGTATTATCGATAACCAATCTTTGAACTTCCTGCCCTGATTTTAAATCGACTACAGAAAGTGAGTTCTGCCCCATCCCACTGTTTGAAGTAATAGCATACTTGCCATCTTTGGTCACAACCATATTTAGCGGCAGTTCACCGATAGGAACCTGTGTGCCCTGCGGGCTCAGTTTCCATCCGTTAGGGAGTAATGTATAGTTCGGGTACTTTCCAGGAAGTTCCACGCTACTACTTTGAGCAAAAACCGCCCCTGAAAGGAACAAGAAAAAAAGTGTATATGATAGGAGTCTCTTAAGTTTCATTCAATCTGATTTTGTGTCTGGTGTAAAAAATACAATAACCGACAAATTTAAACTTTTATTTATTAACACCCCCCT
>JACZJI010000150.1 GCA_014860665.1 Bacteroidales bacterium
AGGGAATAAATATCAATTGGTTTGGGTTGTCTATGATATATAATCCCTACGGGATACTGAACGATGATGGTGAAATTTCTACAGATATTTATCACCTACGGTGAAAATTCTAATGATCATTTTAATCACAGAAATCAAAAAAATCAAAGTTCAAGACTAATAATGACACCATATAAAAAAAAGATGTTTTGATGTCACATTATTCTAATTAATTGATTATCTTACACTTAGCATGACACCATCGGTGTCAAAAAAAGTGTCAAAAGTTCTTTGAAAAATAAACAAATTTATCGCATCGCGATTAAATATCAGTAGCAATTAATTTTTCCAAACCATATATTTTTCCCGTAGGGAATACATATCAATTGGTTTGGGTGTCCATGATATTTAATCCCGATGGGATACGCAATGTTGTTGATTTGAATTTCTACAGATATTTATCACCTACGGTGAAATTTTTATTCATCATGGTAATCATATAAATCAAAAAAATCAAAGTTCAGACAACAAATGACACCATAGAAAAAAATGATACTTTTGGTGTCACATTCTTCTAATTGATTAATTATCATACACTTAGCATGACACCATCCGGTGTCATAATAAGGTGTCAAAAAGGTGTCAATTGTTCTTTGAAAACAAACAAAATTATCGCATCGCGATTAAATATGAGTAGCAATTGATTTTTCCAAAGCACAAATTTTTCCCGTAGGGAATAAATATCTCTTTGTTCGGGGTTGTCTATGATATATAATCCCGATTGGATAATTTTATCTGACTTTGTTCTCCTACTACAGATATTCATCAAGTACGGTGAAATTTTTATTCATCATGGTAATCATATTAATCATATAAATCAAAGTTCAGACAACAAATGACACCATAGAAAAAAATGATACTTTTGGTGTCACTATCTTATAATTGATTATTTGTCATACACTTACCGTGACACCATCCGGTGTCATAAAAAGTGTCACAAACGGTGTCAATTGTTCTTTGAAAACAAACAAAATTATCGCATCGCGATTATACTATTATTTAGGTTACCATAGTTTAATCCCTACGGGATATTTTTGATGTTGTATAATTCATGCTACAGATATTTATCACCTACGGCGAAATTTTTAGTCATCATGGTAATCACAGAAATCAAAAAAATCATCGTTCAAGACAAAAAATGAAACAACAAATAATATATTATACCAAAATTAACCTTTGTATATTCAATTTATTATTTATATTAAATAAATTGATAATAATCTTTTTATAAATGAGTCATAAACTTTTCATTGGTTTTATGATTGTACAGGAATATTAGGGTCGGATATGGATAAAAAGCTGATCAGTGTCCTATTTATCAGTGTTTTAATGGTAGCATTGGATATTTCAATAATAGGTCCTGCCTTGCCTACTATACACACTGCTTTTAATGTTCAGATGAGGGATCTGCCATGGGTTTTCAATATATTTGTATTAATGACTTTGGTTTCCACCCCTTTATTGGGAAAGTTATCTGACATATATGGCAGAAGGGTGATCTATATTCTTGGTATTTTCCTTTTTGGTTTTGGGTCTTTCTTGATAGTTATTTCTGATAGTTATCAATTGTTGCTTATTGGCAGGGGAATACAGGGTTTTGGTGCAGGTGGCATTTTTCCAATTACTTCGGCAACTATAGGCGATGTAATCCCCAAAGAAAAGCAGGGATCTGTACTTGGTTTGATCGGCGCTGTGTTTGGATTGGCATTTATTATTGGACCTATTGTAGGTGGATTGCTATTAATGGTAAACTGGCATTGGATTTTTGCAATAAATCTACCGATTGCTGTTTTTTTAATGATAGCAGGTT
>JACZJI010000151.1 GCA_014860665.1 Bacteroidales bacterium
TAATCATACTTCGACTTCGCTCAGTATGACAATAAATAAATAAATTTAGGCACGAGAAATCGTGCCTTTATTATTATATCTTATCTCACATTTTCATTAGTTTTGCTTTCAGCAAATTCAAAAATCTGGAAACTAATTAGGACAACAGATGAGCGATCAACAAACATCAAAAAACGGTTTCAAATCCTTTCCGCTTAATTATTGGGTTGTAATATTTATGGAGTTCTTTGAACGAGGCTCCTATTATGGAATGATGAGCATTCTTTCTGTTTATATGACCGACCAGCTCAGTTATACAAAAGAAAGTGTCGGTGTAATTAAGAGTGTTATACAGCCTATGCTTTACATTCTTCCAATTCTTTCAGGCGCAATTGGAGATCGATTTGGTTACAAAAGAGTTTTAACTTTTGCTTTTATCTTTTTAGGATTAGGATATTTTCTTACTAGCCAAACAACAGAATACGCAATGGTGTTCGGCAGTTTAATAATTATGGCTGTTGGTGCGGGTGCATTTAAGCCAATGATTTCAGGTACAATTGCAAGATCCACAAATGAAGGTAACAGCACACTTGGTTTTGGAATTTTTTATTGGTCAATAAATCTTGGTGCGTTCTTATTTCCTTTAATTCTTGTTCCTTACATCAAAAATACTTTTGGCTGGGAATATGTTATGATGGCTTCAGCAATTGCAACTGCCTCAATGTTAATCCCAACGTTTCTTATCTATAAAGAACCCAAAAGACCCGAAAGCACAAAAACTCTTGGTGAAGTTTTAAAAGGTGCAGTAATGGTTTTAACAGATTTTAAGTTTATTGGCTTAATTGTTATTTATTCCGGATTCTGGATTCTCTATTTCCAGATGTTTGATTCTGTCTTGTGGTATGTTCAAAAATATGTAGATGCATCATCACTCAATAATTTTGTAAATGGATTTCTTGGCGGAATGGGAATAAATATAAACTGGAAATTTGATGTTGAACACGTAACAGTAATAAATGCCGGAACTATTATTCTGCTTCAGATAGTCGTTTCAAACATTGTTAAACATACAAAAGCACTTCCAACCATGATTGCAGGAATTGCAATGGGTACAGTTGGAATGGCAATCCTTGCAATCAATACTAATATCTGGGTCTTTATGGCAGGCATTACAATTTTTTCAATCGGAGAAATGACTGCACATCCAAAGTTCATTAGTTATGTTGGTTTGATCGCACCAGAAGATAAAAAAGCACTTTATCTTGGATACTCATTTTTATACGGCGTGTTAGGAAGTTTTATCGGGGGAATTCTTGGTGCAAATCTTTATGTTCATTTTGTTGATAATTTAAATCAACCAGCTACTCTCTGGATTATATTCAGTTTAATTGGTGTTGTTACAATAATTGGACTTTTACTTTATAATAAGTTTGTAAGCCCAAGAAAAGCAGTCTAGTTTTACTACTTCATAAGGGGACTCTTAACCGAGTCCCTTTATTAAATCCTACTCTTTCGAATCAAATTATTTTAATATCTAATTTCTTTACAAAATAAAAAGAATTACTTTTAAACTGTGCTTAACTAAAAACATGCATCTCAACCTTGGTTAATCGAGGAATTAATGATCGAGGCGAGCGCTAAATTAAAATTCATTCTTTTTATTGATGCTATTCTATTTCTCCTCTGTGTTGCCGGCTTAATAAGCATTGATCAAAAAGCAAAACTTCCTTTTGAGCTTAGTACACAGGATTCCCTTCTTTCTATTACAATTCCTGATTCAAATCCTTACGGATTATCTACAGGCGATAAACTTATTTCCGTAGATGATTTTAAAGCAGGCACTATTGAAAAGACTGAGTTTATCACTGACAGAAAAAATATTGGCGAAAATATTTTAATAAGTGTTCAAACTAAATCAGGAATAAAAACCTTATCAGTCGTTCTGGCAAATTATTACAGTGTCTTTTATTTAGTCAGCACAATCATCGTAGCCCTGTTGTTTTTTATTATTGCGTTATTTGTATTATTTAAAAAACCAGAGATGAAAGCTGCTCATGTTTTTCATTGGGCTAGTATTGGCTTGTCAGCAATGCTTTGTCTCACGTGGTCAAATCTCAATATGTTTGATCTTGTATCAAAGTATTTTTTTAGGACAGTTCTTCATATTTCTTATGTTCTGACTCCTGCCCTCTTTGTACATTTTTCATTGATTTTTCCAAGTGATAATACATACAAATGGCGAAAACTACTTCAAATAAATTATCTTATCGCGCTGATATTGGCTTCAGTAAGCATATACGTGTTTGTTCACACCTTATCTGTTACTAGCGATGCATCACTCGATAATTATTTAACTGTATTTAACTATCTAAGAATTTATCTAATTATTAATGTCGTTTTATCAATATCTGTTTTCATCCTTGCTTTGCTAAAAGAAAAAGGGAAAGTCGAACGCCAGCAGTTAAAATGGCTCTTGTTCGGATTTTTAATAGGTCCGCTAAGTTTTGTGGTATTATGGGTTTTACCGATTCTTTTTACGGGCAAAGCTCTAATAGCAGAAGAATTAGTTATGATATTAGTATGTGCTATCCCGATTACATTTGCCATAGCTATCATTAAATATCATCTGCTCGATATTGACGAAGTACTTAATAGAAGTATTGTGTATGGAATTGTTATTTCGATTCTGCTTGTTTTGTATTCCACTCTAATTGGTATTTTTGTTTCATCATTTCATATTTCAGATCAATCAATTATTTCTGCTGCTGCTGCAGTTCTTCTGGCTTTAATATTCCAGCCAATTAAAACTAAAGTTCAAATATTTGTAGATAAAAAGTTCTTTAGGATTAGATATAACTTTAGAAAGGAATTAAATAAGTTTACTTCACAGATCAAAGATTTTAACGAAGTACATTCACTTGGTGAATATATTATCCGTGAGATTGATAATCTGATATCCGTTGAAAAAATTGCTTTTTGCGAACTTGACAATTATTCAGGAAAAATTTTAATAACCGCTCAAAATAATTTTGATCAGATAGCAAATAAAAGTTTAAGGATAAAACAGGAAACATTAGATAGAAAATGGTTTCAGGTTGCTGCTGTTAAAAACAAAGTTGAAAGCGAAGCAAATATTTCAACAATATTTCAGAACACTTTGATTCGCTGGGAAATAAATCTTGTTGTACCAATCAAATCAGTTAAGGATGATTTATACGGATTTATCATTCTTGGGAATAAAAAATCAGGATTACGATTTACAACGGAAGATGTTGATCTTTTAAAAGACATTGGACTAAATACGGGTGCCACTATTGAGCGCATTAAACTGCAGGAGCAGCTAATACGCGAAAAATTAGCAGCAGAAAAATTAGAAGAAATTAATAAGCAAAAATCAATGTTCGTATCACAGGTATCCCATGAATTCAAAACTCCTCTAACTTCCATTAAAATGTTTTCTGAGATGCTGTTGCATAATGAGCGGTCGTTATCTGAAAAGTCTAAAAATCATCTTGAAATAATTGAAGGCGAGTCAGATCGATTAACACGTTTGATAAATAATGTACTCGATTTTTCTAAAATCGAAAAGGGAGTTAAAGATTACTCTTTTCGTGAATTACATTTTAATAAAATTGTTAAAAACGTAATTGAACTAATGCACTACACTTTAAAAATGAAAGGATTTATACTAGAATCGAAATTTGAAGAATTTAATGATCAGATTTGCGGAGATGCAGATGCAATAACAGAAGCGGTAGAAAATATTGTTTCCAATGCAATAAGGTTTTCAAATGAGAAAAAAGAAATAATTGTTTCAACATTTTCCAATGAGGGCTTTGCTTGTGTTAGTGTTAAAGATTATGGAATAGGAATAGATCAATCTGACATCAATAAAATTTTCGATCCATTTTTCAGATCAGAAAATGCAAGGTCAAAAAAAATAGAAGGAACTGGATTGGGTTTACCAATAGTTAAGCACATAGTAGAAGAACACAAAGGAAAAATTCTAATTGATAGTCTTCCGGGACAAGGCAGCCTTTTTACGATTTGTTTCCCCATTCTACCTAACAATAAAGGAGACAGCAGTGAAGAAAATATTAATTATTGAAGATGATCCGGCAATCAGAACCGGATTAAAAGAAACTTTTATCACTGAAGGATATAATGTATCTGATGCTGACACAGGAACGAAAGGATTTGAACTTGCCGGTAAACAAGATTTTGATTTAATATTATTAGATCTAATACTTCCTGGTAAAGATGGAATTGAAATCTGTAAAGAATTAAGAAGCGATGGCGTAAAAACTCCAATTATTATGGTAACGAGCAGAAAAGAAGAGATTGATAAAATACTCGGACTTGAAATCGGAGCAGATGATTATGTAACAAAACCATTCAGTGTAAGAGAGCTACTAGCCCGTGTAAAAGCGTTAATTAGAAGAAGTACTTATGAGCCCGGTGATATTGAAGAAGTTGCTTTTGCAAATTTGAAAATCGACTTTAAAAAACAGGAAATGCTTAAGGGTATAAATCCTGTAAGACTTTCTGCAACAGAATATAGTATCCTTCATTATTTTATAGATCATGAAGGTGAAGTAATTTCTCGTGATAAATTTCTTGATGAAGTTTGGGGATATGACTCTTATCCCACAACACGAACTGTAGATAATTATATTCTTTCGCTCAGAAAAAAAATTGAAGATGATCCTGCAAACCCAAAACATCTTTTAACCATACATAAAGTAGGATATAAATTTGTTAAATAATTTTAAATGTGATACAAAATATTTTGGTTGTCCTTTTTGAAGTAACACTGATGTAATATATTTTTCAATCGAAAATAATTGAGTAAATAGAATGAATAATGATTCCTGGAAATGGCAGCCCGGAAAAGTGGATTTGAATAATCGATACTTTGAACTAAAGTTTGGCTATGATCCATTACCTGTAGCACGAATTGGAATTGGTGTTAATAAAAATTTTGTGGTTGAATTTTTATTGAATCTAAATGAGGATATTGAAAAACTACAGGAAATATTTTGCGAAGTGCTTTGGGAGATAGAGCTTTACTTAATAAACAACAGCGAACCTGATCCAATTGAGTATATGATAAATCATACCAAAAAATGTGCAAATGTATATTCAAGAGTCCATTGGAGATATTTTCCAAAAGGCTTTAAGCGTTCGATTGCTTTGAGCAAAGAAGATAATTTTTCAGACAAATGCAAAAAATTCTTAACAAAACTAATCGATTGATATAATTACACTTACTTTTTACATTTTCATGACAACTCCTTTTAGAGTTCATGCCAAATTACCGCCGTAATTGTTCAAGCTTAAACAAACAAAAGGAGTTACAAAATGAAAAACCTGGTATATACCTTTGCTGCCTTCTTGTTTTTTACTTCAATAATTTTTTCACAACCACAAACCTTGACGATACTTCACGTCAATGATTCACATTCCACCCTTGAGGCAATTGGGCCAAGAGATGCAAATCTTAAAGGAACTTTTGGTGGAGTTTCCAGAGTTGCTACTTTAGTTGGGATGACTAAAATGACTGAACCAAATGTTCTGTTTCTCCATGCCGGTGATATCTCCATCGGTGATGTATTCTTTAATAGATATTTTCAGGTACCCGAACTACAGATTCTTGATGCTCTTGGTGTTGATGCGATGACGCTTGGTAATCATGAGTTTGATTTGGGGCCTGAAGCTCTATTAGGCTCAATATTTTACGTCTTTCTCGATCCGGCAGATGCTTTTCCAATTCTTACAGCCAATGTGGATTTTTCTGATCCAACAATTGCTGCTTTACAAAATTATGTTGATGCATATACGATTAAAGAATTTGGAGATCTGAAGGTTGGCATTTTCGGATTGACAACTCCCGCAACAAATTTGCTTTCTAATCCTTCCCCTGCATTTGTAATTGAAGATTTTGTAACTATTGCAGGAGACATGGTCAATCATTTAAGGACGGTAGAAAATTGCGATGTAGTTATCTTGCTTTCACATCTCGGCATTGCCTATGATCAATATGTTGAAGAATATGTCCCGGGAATTAATGTAATAGTGGGTGGACACGATCATTACAAGTTTGAAGAACCCATTGCACTGCCCGATCCAGTGACAGGTACAACATGGATTGTACAGGCAAGATCGAACTATATGAATATTGGTAAAATGATTTTACAAGTTGATGGAACTAATGTTACTCTGCTTGATTATGAATTAATACCGATTGATACTGACATACCACAAGAACCAACTGTACAGGCAATTGTTGATGATATGATTACTGATATGGAATCAACTTACGGAACCCCATTTTTTACTCAACCATTTGGTTATGCAAATTCCTTTTTTGAGGAAGAAGCAAGAGATCTTTTAATGCTTGGTGCACACGATACTCCTGCCGGAAATCTCGTGGCTGATGCTTTTCGTTCTTATACATCAACCAATATTGCCCTACAAGCCGGTGGCTCAATCGCATTACCACTGTGGGAAGGTACATTTACTCTGGGTGATCTTTTTAGAATGAATGGATATGGATTTAATCTTGCAAATTCTCTTGGATTCCAACTTGCAACTTTTGATTTAACTGGAATGGATATCCTTACAGGACTCACCTTCGGACTTTCTGAAATTGAAATGAATGATGAATTCTTAATACAGGTTTCTGGTATGGAATATACTTATGATGGAACAAAGCCAGCAGAAGAAAGACTCGTTTCTGTAAAGATAAATGGAATGCCGATCGATCCGACAGCAACTTATTCTGTTGCAGCAAATGAAATGGTTTTAGGAATACTTGCTTTCATCGGAATAGTTCCTGAAAACGTAAACATTCTCACTGGCGTTACAGAGTTTCAAGCACTATCCGAATATGTAATGCAGCAAAACAATTTTATCCAGCCTAAAACTCTTGGAAGAGTTTTAAATGTTGGGGATCAAAATGCAAGAGGTACTGTTATTGGTGCAGGATGGATGAATTCTCCAATGGGATCTTATCACCTTGAAAAAACTCTTTGCGATAAAATATTTTTTGAATTTCATATGATTGACAGAGGACTGAATTACCAGCCAAATGGTAAAGTAACAATAAGATATCCCCAAGCAAATCTTACTTTTAAGAGTAATGCCTGTGAATGGCTGCTTTTAGATAATAAGACAGCAACTTTAACCGGTACCGGTAAGATTAATAATCAGGGATACTATGGTTATCTGCTAATTGCCAATGATAATCCTGATAAACTTAGAATTGTTTTGTGGGATAAAAATGATGGTGATAGAATTATTTATGATAATTTAACACCTCAAGACATTCAAGGCGCAATTGTTATGCACAACAGAATTATCTTAACTAAAGAAGGTGATGATGAAACATTATCCGCACCAGTTGAGTTTGCCCTTGAGCAGAATTATCCAAACCCCTTCAATCCAGCAACGTCTATTAACTATTCAATTCCTGAAGCAGGAAATGTTGAAATGAAAGTTTATGATATTCTTGGTAACGAAGTCGCGACTTTAGTAAATGAAGTAAAATCACCTGGTAATTATGCTGTTGATTTTGATGCCTCCGCTTTTGCAAGTGGTGTTTATGTATATACAATAAGGGCAAATAACTTTGTTCAAAGCAAGAAGATGATATTACTCCGATAATGAGACCCCCTCCCCTGCTAATAAAAGTTAGCAGGGGAATAAATATTTTTTTTACTTAGTACTTCACCAAATTTTAGAATCTAAAACCCATTTACTTCGAAATGTTTTAGCAATATTCTTATGTTCTTCAGCTTCTGTTGTATCACCCGTTTCTTGAAGAGCCAGACTAAGATACCAATGAGCTTCTGCAAAGTCGGGGTTTAAGTTTACTACTTTGGCAAGCAATTCAGCTGATTTTTCATAATGATTAAGATTAAATTCCATCACACCCCAAACTGCAAGAGCATAAACAGAATCTTGAACAAGATTCTTAATCTCTTTTTTTCTAACTCTAACTGAGGGTTGCCCACTAAAGTAATGATAATTTAATGAGTATATCTGCCTTGATATGATTGTTAATATGGGCAGTTGATTCTTAAATTTATTTTCATTCATATCTATAAGGGTGTTAATATAATTTTTAGTACGTTGTCTTTCATTAATATCAAAAAAATCTTTGCTCATTTCTTTTACTATATTTTTATTAGCTTCATCAAATCTAAATGAAAGATTGGCAACTAGAGGATTCATTATTGAACTTTCATTTGGAATGTGCATGGCCCCAAGCAGATGAGCTATCTCATGCACTAGTGTTATGGCTTCTTCAATTGGGTTCCAATATTGCATACCGGGAAATGATGGTTGACCAGTTATTACAACCACATTTCCAATAGGTTCAGCTAACCCAAGATTATTTCTGTCGGTAACTTTATTTGCTAAATCTTTATCAAATGTAACGCCTACCCTTATTACATCTGTGAATGAAACTGGTTTTTGTTTAAACTTCCGAAATGTTTCTTTTAGTGAAGATTCAAATTTAGAGTCCCATTTATTAAGTGTATAAACCTCTAGCTCAATTCCGAATTGAGAACGAAGAATATCACTAGCAAAAGTAGCTATTCGTTTAATCCGTTCCTGCCATTCTTTGGGAAAAGTTTCGCGATAAGTTTCATCTGCCCAAAAACTTACCTTTATTATTTTCGCCGTGTTAGGGTTTTGGGAATTTGAACATATGGGTATTTGATCTAGATTCCTCAATAGTTGCCTACCTGCTAACATC
>JACZJI010000152.1 GCA_014860665.1 Bacteroidales bacterium
GTCAACCCGGTCGTCATCCCGAGGAGGTGACCGACGAAGGGATCTCATTTAGAAACGAGAACATCACATAAAAAGAGATTGCTTTGTTGCGCCTCCCACCACCTTCAAAAAGCTCCGCGCAATGACGTACGTTTTTATAGAAATTATCGCAGTTAATTAACCCAAAGTCTCCTGTCAACCCGATCGTCATCCCGAGGAGGTGACCGACGAAGGGATCTCATTTAGAAACGAGAACATCACATAAAAAGAGATTGCTTTGTCGTGCTTCCCACAGCCTTCACAAAGCTCCGCGCAATGACGTCAGTTTTTATAGAAATTATCGCAGCTAATTAACCCAAAGTCTCCTGTCAACCCGATCGTCATCCCGAGGAGGTGACCGACGAAGGGATCTCATCATTAAGTAGTTTTAGAGAATAATTGTAATTTTATTCCATGGTACGCGGAGGCTACGTTTATATTATGACAAATAAATACAATAAAGTATTGTATACTGGAGTTACAAGCCAATTGAGAGACCGTGTGTATAATCATAAAACAAATATTTATCCCAGTTCATTTACTTCCAGATACCAACTTCATAAACTAGTCTACTTTGAAGGTTTTGAATATATTGAAGAAGCCATAAACAGAGAAAAGCAAATCAAAGGGGGTTCTCGAAAAAATAAGATCAACCTCATTAATAACTTGAACCATCAATGGAAAGATTTGTTTGATCAGATACCGGTTGGGGAATAAAAACAAAATGATTCTTTAATCCCCATATTTAATACTTCTGCTATTTATCTTTTGCAAACAGAGGATGACATCCGTTTTTATAGAAAATTCATTTTAATCAACCTGAATATTCTATCCAAGAATTCGTCATTGCGAGGAGGCACGACGAAGCAATCTCATTCATAATATCAATCTTTCCTGATAAAGAGATTGCTTCTTCACGCTCACCCGAAATCCTACCCCAGGTTCATCGCAATGACGTCAGTTTTTATAGAAATTTCATCATCCACTAACCTACAAGGAAAGGGGGGTCATCATTTTCCTGATGGACTGAAAGTGGGGTTTTATAATACCTTTTTCAGTGATGAATCCGGTAATATATTTTGCCGGGGTAACATCAAATGCCGGATTTAATGCTTCAGAACCGGGAGAAGTAACCATTACCTTCACAAGATTTCCATTTACATCCGGCCCTGTCTGATATAATACTTCGTCCTGTGAGCGCTCTTCGATGGGGATCTCTTTGCCGTTAGGACAATCCAAATCGAAAGTAGAACTGGGAGCAGCCACATAAAACGGAATTCCGAATTCCTTCGCCAGAATAGCTCTTCCTAAGGTTCCAATCTTATTGGCGGTATCGCCGTTGGCTGCAATCCGGTCGGCTCCCACAATTACCATGTCTATTTTTTTCTGAGCCATCAGGGAAGCTGCTGCATTATCGGGAATAATGACATGTGGGATCTCATCATTTTTCAGCTCCCAGGCTGTGAGACGGGCTCCCTGCCCACGCGGTCTGGTTTCGTCCACATAAACAAAAACCTCTTTTCCCTGCCGTTTGGCCAGATAAACAGGTGCAAGCGCCGTACCATAATCCACAAAGGCCAGCCATCCGGCATTGCAATGCGTCAGAACATTGGTTTTTGATTTAAAAAGCCCGCTACCGTATTTACCAATAGACCGGGAAGACTCCATGTCTTCCAGCGCTACTTTATGAGCTTCCATCACAGCATTTTCCGGACTTACCAGCCCGGCCTTATAAACCCTGTCGACTGCATAAAACAGATTTTTTGCCGTAGGCCGGGTATGTTCGATATCCTGTTTAGCTTCCCGTATAAGAACCGATTTCTCCTTAGATTGGGATAACAGAAAAGCCTGTGCCATCGCGTAACCAGCAGCTGCGCCAATGGCTCCTGCTCCTCGTACCACCATATCGGTAATCGCCATACAGGTTTCCCAGTACGTCTTACATTCATGGATCTTAAATTCAAAAGGCAGCAGGTTCTGTTGAATCAAAAAAACAGAACTACCTTCCATCCAAACTGTCTGGTATGATTTTCCTTCTACGAGCATGTTGATTTTTTTATTTCAAAGGTTCACAAACAACAGAAAAAACTGTCAGTTTCAGAATTATAACGTTTCCAGTTGTTTCAGAGAAAGCCAGGTCATTAATCCTGTTCCGGTTTCAATGGCTTTTTCGTCCACATCAAAACCGGAGGTATGCAATCCGGCAGTAATTCCCTTTTCCTGATTAGCAGTTCCTAATCTGTAAAAACAGGCAGGAACTTGTTGGGCAAAACTGGCAAAGTCTTCGGCTGTCATCCTTAAATCCAAATCAATAACATTTTCTTTTCCCAAAAATTCCTCAGCGGCAGCTCTTGCAATGCCAGTAACAGCAGAATTGTTTTCAAGGAAAGGATAGCCATTATCAATCACCACTTCGCATTCAGCCCCCTGAGATTTAGCCACCAACACCGCTGTTTCTCTGATGAATTCATGAGCTTTCTTGCGCCAGGCTTCATTAAAGGTTCTGAAAGTTCCCCTTATTACCACTTCTGAAGGAATTACATTGTGGGCACCATCGGCCACTACCTTACCAAATGAAAGTACCGTTGGGATGGCAGGAGGTGCCTTCCGGCTTACAATTTTTTGCAAAGCCACAATAATTTCTGCTGCAGCCAGCACTGTATCAGTAATTTTATCAGGCATGGCAGCGTGTCCTCCTTTTCCACGAACAAAAAGGTTGATTTCATCTGATGAGGCCATATACATTCCCGGACGGAATCCAGCTTTTCCCGCTTCAAGATCGGGATAAACGTGTTGTGCCATCATCACATCAGGAGAAGGATTTTCAAGAACTCCGGCTTCTATCATTTTGATAGCTCCTCCCGGTAGTTTTTCTTCTGCCGGTTGGAACAGAAATTTTACCGTTCCCTCAAAAGAATCTTTCAAGGAATCCAAAATCCTGACCGTTCCCAACAGGCAGGTGGTATGAACATCATGCCCACAGGCATGCATTACACCCGTATTCAATGACTTATAAGAAACCTGATTCTGTTCAACAATAGGAAGTGCATCAATATCGGCCCGAAGTGCCAGTACTTTTTTGTCGGGATTTTTACCTTTTATCAGCCCCACAATACCATGGCCACCAATACCTGTCTGATGTTCCACATTCCAGGATTTCAACAATCCGGAAATATATTTTTCTGTGTTGACTTCTTCAAAACTCAGTTCAGGATGGGCATGCAGATACCGCCTGATATCAACCAGTTCCCGACTCAGGGAAGCTGCCTGTTTTTTAATATCCTCTGTTAAAATCAAATTATGAAGTATTTAAGAAACAAAAATAAACATAATCATCAAACAGGAATGATGTGTATAATTCATATTTGAATACTTTTGCAGTATGGAAAGTAAACGACAGGAAAGAATACAAAAATTACTGCAACACGAGCTGAGCGAAATTTTTCAGCGCGAACTGGGAGTCGTTACCCAAAAGGCCATGGTCACAGTTACTAAGGTTTATGTGACTCCTGATTTAAGTTTGGCAAGAATTTACCTCAGTCTGTTTGCAACTCCCGATAAAGAAGCCCTGATGAAAGGTATCGTAAAACACACATCCGAGATCAGGGGAAAGCTGGGAACAAGAATCAGGCATCAACTGCGCGTTGTACCTGAACTTCAGTTTCATGAAGACGATTCGTTGGATTATATCGAGAACATAGATTCTTTATTGAAGGAATAAACCGGGAAGATAAATTTGCCCGAAGGTTTTGGTAACCTGTTGTTTTTCTTTATCAATTAAAACGTACTACATGCAATACGATCCCATAAAACGCAAACTGGGGCTTTTTTTTAATGCAACCCCAGCCTTCAGAAAATTATTTTACAGATTACTTGATTTATTATTATTGCGCTCATGGCATATCAGAAGAGCGTTAAAAAAATGGGAACAGGGCCGACAAGGTGTACAGCATGTGCTGGATGCGGGGTCGGGATTCGGACAGTATGATTATTATATTGGCAAGCGGCATCGCGACTGGCATATTAAGGGAGTTGATGTAAAGGAAGAACAGATTGCTGACTGCAACAATTTTTTTCAAAAAATCGGCCTGAAAAATGTCCGGTTTGCTGAAGCTGACCTCACCAGATTCTCTGAACCGGAGACTTATGACCTGGTACTTTGTGTAGATGTTATGGAGCACATTGAGGAAGATGAGAAAGTACTTGGAAATTATTATAAATCGTTGAAAAAAGGTGGCATGCTGCTCATTTCAACCCCTTCGGACCAGGGAGGTTCGGATGTGCATCATCATGACCATAATGAAGAATCCGGAGAACACTCTTTCATTGATGAACATGTAAGAGATGGATACGGAATCGATGAAATCAGTGAAAAAATGAAACGGGCAGGATTTTCACGCACAGAAGTCTATTATCAGTATGGGCCTTCCGGGAAACTTGCCTGGAAACTAAGCATGAAATTTCCTGTCATTATGCTTAACACCAGCTATTTCTTTTTTGTGATTTTGCCTTTCTATTACCTGATCACTTTTCCTTTTTCACTCATCCTGAATTATGCTGATGTAAAACGCAAACATAAAACCGGAACGGGGCTTGTGGCTAAAGCCTGGAAGTAAAAATTCTAAAATTCGTTTTCAAACATCATCCGTCATAAAAGACCTTTGATGTTCATGGCGTTTAAAATCATGTCTACAGTCTGTTCCCTTGAAAAAGCAATCCGGTTGATGACAATGTCAAAACAGACATCCTGAATTCTTTTATCACAGAACCTTTCGAGAAACAGGATTCTTTTTTTATCAGAATCCATAATATATTTCTCGGCTTCTTCACGGGTCACGTTTCTGTTATTCATGACCTTTTCAATACGCCATTCCAGAGGAGCAACCAGACGAACATGAAACCCACCGGGTATCCCTGCTGTGGTAACAACTCCGGCCCTGCCAATAATAATGACATTTCCTTTTCTTGCTTCATAACGGATGATGTCAGCAATAGTGCCCCTAATCTTTTTATCACTCACATAATAACGCATGGACAAGGATTTGATAACTTCGTCCATAACATTGCCAGGTGCTGTAATAAAATCATGTTCCAGCTTTTGCCTTTCAAAATGCAACATCTCGGCAGACTTATCCAGAATTTCTTTGTTTACCACATTCCATTTGCGGCCTCCTTTTTTGAAGACCTTAACCAGATCGGCAGCAATTTCTGTGGCTTCACAACCTGTGAGACGGGAAATTGTAAGAAAAGATCCTGTCTTCGTCGGTTGGCTTACCTGCCCATAATACCTCTGGGACAAATAATCTGATAAGTTGGTAGAC
>JACZJI010000153.1 GCA_014860665.1 Bacteroidales bacterium
AAATGTAAAACTGCTGCACAATAAAAAGTATATGCGTGCGCATTATGGTAATTTAATGGTCTGCGGTTCGGTCTGGACTTGTCCGGTCTGCGCGTCTAAAATATCCGAGCGGCGGAAAGCTGAATTAATTCAAGGTTTCAATAATTGGCCTGGTGGCCTGGTCCTGGTTACCCTGACCATTCGGCATAATAAAAAAGATAAACTCGCTGAAAGTCTGGCGGTCATTGATCGGGCTTATAAATTACTCACACATGGGCGCGGTTGGCAGGACATAAAAACATTGTTTGGTATTTCGGGCTCTGTGTCTAATCTTGAAATTACCTACTCGGATAATAACGGATGGCATCCGCATAAACATATTGTCTATTTAGTTGATAATAATATCAACGTTGATTTATTTGATGCTGTTCTCTCTGCCAGGTGGCTTAAATATTTAAAGGCCTCTGGCGGATATGGCCTTGAGGGGGTTGCATTAACATGTGTAGCGGTAACAAGTCAAAAAAACAGGGTTGCGGAGTATATTAGTGCGCATGAAAAAGAACCAAAAAAAGAATTATGGACCATTGAAAGCGAATTAACAAAGGCATATTATAAAAGTTCTTCGTCTTTCTGGTCCTTCCTGGATGATTGGATTATGGACGTTACCACGTTCAAAGAAAAACAGAAATTAATCAAAGAATATGCGGCCTGTACCAAAGGGCGGCGATCGGTGGTTTTTTCGCGTGGTCTGCGCGATCTTCTCAACATTGGCCAAGATAAAAATGATCTGGAAATAAGCCAGGAACAGGAAGAAAACAGCGAATTATTGCTTACTTTGGCACGTGAGATATGGCAAGAGGTAGTTAAGAAAAATAAGCGCGGAGAATTGCTTAAAGTGGCCTCAAATGGTAGTTTAGAAGATGTTATTGTATTTCTGGATAACATATGTCTATAATAATTAAATGGTTACAAAACCCTTTAGCATGAAAGTAGAAAAACAAGACATTGATACATATAAGATGTACGCTGAAAAATTGGGTTTACCGGTATCTTTATTTGTCAAGATGGTCCTGAAATTGTATGCTAAAAAAGTATATGACGATCTGATCAAAAAAAGTAATATTACTTAATACCTGGTAATACCTGATAATCGACAGTAGTACGTAAGACTGATAAGGCCGTATAGTAGATACGTCCTTTCTTTTGGTTTAAATAATTTGATAATTTGGAGGTTTACAAAAATGATTGTAAAAGTTTCGGGTATCGTAACGGAAAAGTTCGAAAGCGACAAAGGTAATACATATCTAACATTGGTAGATATTAGTACCGGGGGCATGTGTAAATTGACTTATCAGGGTCAAACGATCGAGGCAAAATCAGGCGATCAGCTTACCGGGGAAGTGGAAGTAAAACCTACTATCGGCAAGTACGGTTTGCAATTGTCTGTTTTGGGTGGTTCATTTCAGAAAAAAGGAGGTTAAAAGGCTAAATGACTGACATCACTGGTATTGATTTCGCAAGTGCTGTTTGGGCTCTCACCGAATTGGGAGTTCTGCCCGTAATTACTTTGGGCGCTGTCGTGTTCATTGCGCGAATGCTTTATAAATCATTCCGCAAGTAATTTTTTCAAAGCAATTATTCATGAGGGCCAGGAGTTTATTTTCTGGCCCTCCGAGATTAAATAAATGGACCTATGGCAACTAAATCAAATGAGAATAATTAAGCGGCGTATTGATGATTTGACGTCTATTGTTTTTTGTTTTATCGCGTATGAGGTTGGCGGTCTCCTGGTGGCTGGCGTGTATTTACTATTCGAGGTGTCTATGCGAATTTTTAAATTTTCTCGACGGAAAAATAAAAAAATACGTGTAAATTCACCAGCTGCGCAATTTGTTAATGCGGATAGCCTGGATATGAGATTATGAGTGCTATTTTGTGGCTTGTATTGATTTCTTTTGTTGGGGCTCTAACGGGTTATACCATTTTTGAAGTGTACTTTTATTTAGCAAATAAAAAATAAACTTTTGCGCGCCTGGACGTGAGGAAGCCGCGCAAAAGTTTATTTTGGAAGGATAAAAAATGTTAAATCAAGCGTTGGATATATTAAGTAGTTTAGGCATATTAAGCGCGATACAATTTATCGCGGTTGCGGTGGCGGCGATTTATATATATCGCTATTTTACGGACCGATCATAAGGGGGTATGATGTGGCATCGGTATGGGTTGCGTTCGTTGGTATCCCTATTATTTTCTCGGCCCTCTCTTCCAAAGCATTGGGCGCGTCTATTGTCTATTCGATCGCGTTGTTGGTCGTTTATCCCAATGAAACAAATGCGTCTATTTGTCTTGTTTGTTATATTGTTGGTTTCTTCCTGGCTAACTTTAGGGATTAGTTCCGTTTATGCCCAAGAACCAACACCATCCGAAACCTGGCAACCTCTTTTCCCATCTCCCACGGCCAGACCGACTATAAATGATATATGTCCTGATTATCAACCTATTGGATGGCAAACGGTAACACCTTCGTCTAGATGGATAATGAATTGTTCTCAATGTATTGTTCAACCTACCGCTGATTGGTCAAATATTGAATATACACCATTTCCGGAGGAATACGTTTCCCATTTAGGTTATTGCACGGAAGAAGAAGAAACAAACGGTTGTTACAATGATAATGTTTCGGGTGGGATTGGTTGTATATGTTTAGGATATCCAACAGCTACACCAACATTAAGCGGTTACAATCCTTATCCATCTGGTACACCAACTCAACAAATAAATCCTAATTATTACGTAAATACAAGTTATTATACAAATACTCAAAGTCATTCTTATGTAGATCAAGCAGGATTGGTTACGAAATATTTTAATGTACCTTGGACTGTAATTAACCAATGTCCAGGCGGTACTTTTTTGGGTTATTGGCAAAAAATTGTTTATAACTACGATTACATAAATGGTGATAATTCTTTTTCATCGGAATATGGTGTATTAGCTTATGGTGATAGTTCATCTACTAAAGGTTCATGTAATTTAAAATCAGATTTTTTGACAATTCCAGGCTTAGGTACAATTTCTAATGTTGATATTTGTAATAATATAACCTCAAGGGGTTTAAACCCTGCTCCTCAAACATTTAGGAACCCTGCACAATTAGGGGGATGGGTTAAGGCGGATTACAAGACTACTTTTAATGCTACGATAAATAGTTATCCTGTTTGCTATGGTACTTCTCCTACTGCTACTCCTTATCCTACTCCTCAATATACCCCTACTATTGATACTGGTTCTGATTACTGCAACGAAGTCGAAGAAAAACCCGAAAACCTGGCAGATGAAATCGGTTTGGAATTGCCAATACCATCGTTTGGGGAAGGTACTTGTATTGTAATTGGTGGCTGGTCTATTGATCTTACTTGGCTTGAAAGTATTTTCCCGAATTTGTTTACTTTTGGAATGCCTGATAGTTTAGGTGTGCCAGGTTTTAATTTGTGTCTCCATCCGTTTACTTTTGGATATATGAATCTATTCGGTATTTTGTTGGATATGGACGTTATGTTCCTATTGGTCTCTTATATTATGGTTGTGCGCTGGCTATTAAGGAGTTGATTTTATGCCTACAATTCATTTATATGCTCATCCCGATATTATTACCCTTGTTATTGCAACCTTAGGTTTTGTACTGCTTAAGACTTTGATTGAGTTGATACCATGACAACCAGGATAATAATAGTTATTGCTATTATGGCGATCGGCTTTTATTTTTATTTGAAGTCCAGGAAGCGAATATAAAACCATGGGCCTGATTGGTGCTAGTTCTCTTTTGGGGATTATAAAATCATATCGTTTGGTGTGGATTGGTGGGCGGTTTGGTGGTCATAAGACGTCTTTGGCGTATAAAATCAGTGAGCAATTTCTAAAAGATGATTATCGCTTGATTACTAATAATCGTTCGGTATGGGCGGATAAATTGGAAGATGTGGATTATCTCCAGGTGGATGGTGACTATATTTTGAAGTCTGTTGTTCTCCTGGACGAAGGCGGTTTATTTTTCAAAAGTACGCGGCAAGTTGAAATGATTGCTAGTTTTGCCAGGAAGATGGATTGTATTTACTTATTGCCTTCTTTCTGGCCGCCCACGCGGTCCGCGCAGGTTCTGACTATTCAACCAATTTTTAATTTTAAGTCCACTGGTTTGCCTTTAATTGCGTATAAATGGCGCGTAAAATTGGGCGCGTTTGCTGATAGTGGATATTTTTTCTGGTGGTGGCCTAATGAAATTTACGGAATTTACGATACAAAAGACCCTGGCGAATATGCGGGGGAAATTGTCCAGTTTCTCATTGATAAAACGGAAGAGTATAACAAACTCTACGATCGCGGAAGAGGCGACATTAACAGCATATCAGACCTGGAGGCGACAGGCGAAGAGCTCTTACAAGATGCCGTTAGCGGTTTTGCGGAAGCAGCGGACACAATCGCGGCCATACCTGTCAAAGGTCGCAGGAGGGGAAGGCTTTGAGATTGGTGGTTTTTTTGCTCTTCTGCTTTTCGTTGCTGTGCTTGCTATTTGGTTATATAGCGCAAAGGGGATTTTGGGCAATATTGGGCGGTTTTTTGGGTTAGGTGGTAAGGCTGCAATTATTGAAAATTACCAGGACCTGACCGCTACGCCTGGAAAAGATTATAGTTTTTCTATTGTGGTCCAACCAACACAACAACCTGTTACGGTTCAAAATAATATTACGGTTGTGATCACGCCACAACCTACTGATCTTCGTCCAACATACACACCATATCCGACATACACGCCATATCCTGAAAATATGCTGCCTGATAATTACATTAAACCTTCTGAATTGTGGCCAGTAACAAAGCCATTACCTGAATTTGGATTAAAAGATATTGACCAAAGTTTTGGCCAGGATATCGACTTAAAATTGTCTTATTATTGGCCTCCTTTGGGTGGTATTAATTGCGATATTATAAATGGGTGGGAAGAGTGTCGATATCTCTCGAATGGTTTAGATTTTCGCGATTTCGTTGGTATTGCGGCGGCCTGTCCTATTGAGTTTGATTTAGGGGATATTGTATGTTTTTCGGATTATTGTTTTATCTGCCAGGATCGGGGCGGCGCGATTGTCCAGGAAGATGGCAAGTATTGGATTGATATACTTTATCCATTTTTACCTGATGGTTATTATTGGAGTAGTGAAGTATCGGGTAAATATTTAAAAATAAATTGAATGGAAACAATAGCCTACATTAAGACTTCCTGACCATATAAAAAAATGAATTTAAATTATCATGGTAAAAAATTAACCTGTAAATTCATTCTTTTTATATGCTGTCAGGAAGGGGCATTAGACAATATTAATAAAGTATTGTGCATAAAAACCAAGTATTTATGAATTTTTTTTATTGTATTTCCCACTTTTGTATTAAAAAAGGGTCTTGCCAATAAGAATATCTCCCACTTTTTATAAAAAATAGATCCTTTTTTGTTAGCCGGTTACCCACTTTTTTATTTTTTGGTTGTTTTTTGTTTTTTGGTAGTGAGTTGTAATACTCTATAATTCTGTATATAATAAAATTCGACTCCTAAATTTATCAGATAGGGGAGTCGAATTTCTTCGTGGAAGGTTGCAACCTCTTGATAACAAATAATATACAACATATAAAAGCTGCTGTCAAATTTGATCGGATTGTTTCTCGTTCCTCTCTTGGTAGTAATTACGAAATAAAGTTCCAAACGGGCGCAAATGCGCAATTATTGCGGTTTTGGAGACAAGAGGCGGCCCGGGAATTATTACCGAATGAACGGGTTTCTTTTTGTACGCGGCGCGTTGTTCCCGGTAAAAATGTAAAACTGCTGCACAATAAAAAGTATATGCGTGCGCATTATGGTAATTTAATGGTCTGCGGTTCGGTCTGGACTTGTCCGGTCTGCGCGTCTAAAATATCCGAGCGGCGGAAAGCTGAATTAATTCAAGGTTTCAA
>JACZJI010000154.1 GCA_014860665.1 Bacteroidales bacterium
ATTCAAAATAAATAACTAAACTATTATGAAAAAATTATTCTACTTCGCAGGTCTTTCTGCAGTGTTAGCAGTCTTTATGATTGCTTGCAGTAAAAACCAAAACACGGTAAATTACCAACAACCCGACTTTTCCTTTAAGACCATCAAAGCCGGCACGGAAGGCAATTGTTCCACCATCCAGAGCGGTACCATTTTCTACAGTGCAAGCCACTACTATGGTGCTGTACCCATTAAAACCGGATATGACGACTATGGTTATAATTACCAGGCGCACATGTTTAGCGGTTCTTATGCCAATGCCTATTTAGGAGGCTACGGGTTTCCTCCATACAAAGGTGACGACGCAACCTATATTGCCCAAAACCCCACCATTGTCAACCAGGCATACGCATGGTTCTGGAACTATCGTAAAGACAATCTTGTCATGAAATGGAACGATGCATGGCTGTCGAATAAGGATTGCGACGGTGATGGCAAATTAGACCGTCACTTTGGCTTCGAGAGCTACGTCGGTTCCGGGGCATGGGAAACCAACCACATGTGGGGAACCTACAAAAACGGAAAAGGTAAAACATGCCATTGGGATGATTTTGTAAAGGTTGAAGCCGTTCCTTCAAATGCAACACTGACAAACGGAGTTTGGTACACGACTGATGGTAAAGTCATGGGGACAGACATCTGGGGACAGTTTGCCATTATTGAAGAAGTAACAAACGATCCGTGTGGCGCAATTCACGGAATTCAGTACAGAAGTCCTGATCATCCCGGTTTTGGAGGCTGGTAATTTCTTCCGGTAAAGAATATCCATATACACAAAGGGCGTGAAAAAATTCACGCCCTTTTTTGTTTCATTTTATGATCAGTCAAGTTCAACTTCTCCCTTAAAATAAAGTTTGGCTTTCCCGCCTATCAGGACTCTTTCGCCATGATACACGCATATCAGACTGCCGCCGCGTTTCGACAACTGCTTTGCCGTAAGCTCTTTCTTACCCAGCTTTTCCGACCAGATCGGAGTCAATGAGGTATGTGCCGAACCGGTTACTGGATCTTCATCAATGCCGACCTGCGGACCGAAAAACCGCGAAACAAAATCCACCTCATTTCCTTTGGCCGTCACAATCAGTCCGCGGGCCTCCAGAGTATTGATGGCTTTAAAATCCAGTTTCAGGTTCCTTACTTCTTCCTCGGTGCTGACCACAGCGATATAGTCTGTTTTCCCCTTATACATTTCATGAGGCACAATGCCGATTCCTTTCACCAGTTGTTCCGGGATATCGCACTTCTCCAGCGTGTCGGTTGGAAAATCCAGAAACAGAGTTTCATCTTTCTTCGTGACTCTTAGCACACCGCTATGCAACGAATGAAATACGATTTCAGGTTTCTGATAGTCCAGACAATTGAACAGCACATATGCTGTTGCCAATGTAGCATGGCCGCACAATGCCACTTCCACTGCAGGGGTGAACCAGCGGATTTCATATGCATCTCCCTTCGGGACTATAAAAGCTGTTTCAGCAACATTGTTTTCCGCAGCAATGGACTGCATAGTATTCTCAGGAAGCCATTCATCCAGCGGACATACTCCCGCCGGATTACCAGCGAACAACTTATCGGTAAAAGCGTCTGCCTGAAAGAGTTTTATCTTCTTCATGTTTTTCGGATTAGAAGCAGTAAAGGTAGAGGAAAAACTTTAAAAATTTGAGGGGACTGTAAGTTGTATGTTACAGGTTTAAAGTCCAGAAATTCAGAAATAACTGCGTCATTGCATTTGTCGCTGTTAAGGGCGGAGATGCGGCAATCTCATTCAAAACTCAGTTAACCCAAATCTGCCGAATTAACGTCAGGCATAGTGTCATTCCTTTAAGCGACAACTTTTTATGCGAGTAGCTTTCCTTCTTCAGGGGGCCAGAGGATAACGAAAGTAAAGAAATGAAAAGTGCACAAAGTTGGAAGACATAGGACGGAAGTCCTTGTTTCGGATTCTCATATAAAAGTCCTGTATTTTTTACTGACCGATTATATAAAAAATCAACATAAAACCAATATTATAAGTTAGTGCAGGCATTAACAAACTTTAGACTTTAAATCTTAGTCTGTCAATGCCTGAAATAGGTTGACCACTTTTAATAATAAAAAACAGTTAAAAATGGCAACAAGAGAGCAATTTAAAATGACAACTGAAGAACGGATGCACAGGCATTTCAGTGACAGTTTCAAGATTCAAAAAGTCAGAG
>JACZJI010000014.1 GCA_014860665.1 Bacteroidales bacterium
TTATTATTCATCATCAATGATTAAATATCAACCTATTTTGAGTCCGAATTGAAGGATAAGGCCTGCCACCGCAACGATCATAAATAAAATGGTCAGGGGGAGCCCAATTCGAAAGTAATCACGAAAACTATAGCCGCCAGGGCCATAAACCATCAGATTAGTCTGATAGCCGATGGGGGTAATAAAACTGGCAGCCGCAGCAAAGGCCACCAGCATCACAAACGGCTTTGGATTAAGTCCTAATTGACCGGCCAGGCTCAATGCAACCGGAAAAACAATGGCTGCCGCGCCAACATTGGTTATAACCGCTGCCAACAAATTGGTTACAATAAAAATACCCGCGAATAAAGTAATAATACCATAAGGCTTAATAGCATTTATAAGCAAATGAGACACAGAATATGCAATGGATGTTTTTATCATGGCTTCACCCAGGGCAATCGATAATGCAATGATCAGGATCAGGTTAAAATTGATCCCTTTGTGTAACTCCTTCGGGGAAGCCACCCGACTTAGCAGCAGTATAATAACAAATACCAGCAACGATGTAAAAAGAGGCACCAGATTCAAAGACGACAGGAGTACTGAAACAATTAATCCGCCTATGATGAGAATACTTTGCCGGGCAGGAATTTTCTCGATTTTACGTACATTGTTAATCACAAAAAAATCTCTGGTATCCTGTACCCTTTTACTGAAGTCCTCTCCAGTTATCAATAGCAGCAAATCACCTGCAATGAGTTCTATCTCCCCGATTTTGCCGTTTATTTTTTCACCATTTCGATGGATTGCCAATATTGCCGCATCGAATCGTGCTCTGAAATTACTCTCTTTTACCGTTTTAGTAATTAAGTTAGAATTGGGAGCAATGACAATTTCAATCAGCTCTGTTTTTATTCTTGAGTCGAAGGTACCTAAATGGGCAGGTTGCACCATATTATTACCTTGTACCATGTCGGCAATTGTTGCTGTATTCCCGGCAAAAATCAACAAATCATTTTCTTTGATCTGGGTTTTGGGTGAAACAGGTGAAATGTTTGTTGAATCCCTGATGATCTCAACCAGGAACAGGCCTTTTAAATTCCTGAGTTTCGCTTCTTCAATCGTTTTATTATGAAAACCGGATCCTTTGCCAACTTTAACTTCCACCATATATTCCCGGGATTTCTCTGCTACTTCTTCAGCAAGATCACTGTTATCCGGTAATAGTTTGTATCCTAAGATGATCAGATAAATACCTCCAAGAATTGCCATAGTCAGGCCGACAGGCGTAAAATCGAAGATATTCAGTGTTTTAAAATGAGGAAATAAATTTTGTTGTGCCACCATTCCATTTACCATTAAGTTGGTGGAAGTTCCTATTAGAGTGGCCGTACCCCCAAGCATTGTCGCATACGACAGTGGGATTAATAATTTTGACGATGCAATGTTGTTCCTTTTTCCCCAGTTATGAACATAGGGCATCAATATTGCAACCAGTGGCGTATTGTTAATAAGCGCTGATAATCCGGCTACAGGAAAAATCAGCTTAATCAAGAACTTCCTGTAAGTATAGGTTCGGCTAAAAAACCGGTTAAACAGGTTATCTATGAGTGTGGACTTTCGTATTACCTCTCCTATGAGCAATAACAGGACAATTACAGCGAGTTGTACATTTGCAAATCCGCGCATTATTTCACCTGGTGTCAACACCCCCGTGAGGCCAAGTATGCCAATCCCAATAATAAAAGTAAATCCTGACCCGAAATAGTTCTTATACAAAGAAACTATTACGAACAATATGACAAGGACAACGATTATCTGGTGAAGGTTCATAGAAAAATTAAAAAATTGATTTATTTTTTCAGATATAAAAAATCAACATTTCTGTTTAGGATATCCCGTTTTTCATTTTGAGGCTCAATGACGCATCTCAAAGACTCATGCAATGAGTTCCAGAAACCCAAATTTAATTCAACTAATTTAAGTGTTTCATTCCGGAAGGCCAATGTTGGATTGTCAACCTATAAGTCTTTTCTTCTGTCCACTAACCGCTTTTTTAAATTTGTATAATTCGGTTCATCCGATGATAACCTTTCTTTGGCTTTATAATCTGAAGCTGAAATTTCATGTCCTGTAGTCCAAATTTCATGTTCTGAAAGTGAATTTTCATGTTCCGGAAGGGAAATTTCGTGTTCTGAAACCCAAATTTCATGTCCTGAAAGTGAATTTTCATATCCCGGAACCCAAATTTCGTTTTCTGTAAGTGAATTTTCATGTTCCGGAACCCAAATTTCGTTTTCTGAAACCCAAATTTCATGTCCCGGAAGGGAATTTTCCATTGGGGAAGTCCTGTTTTTTTATTTTTTCACTACTTTTTGAACCCATTTTTAAAATATGAATCCTTTCTGTGCTCATTTTTAAAATTTTTTTTAACAAAGACACCTGCTGTTTTTCAACTATTTAAGC
>JACZJI010000155.1 GCA_014860665.1 Bacteroidales bacterium
GTGTTAGACTTATTAAATGTTATAAAGTAGCCAAAAAAAATAACCGGTAAAAAATAACCTCCTTTCTGAAATTTTATATGGTTGTTTATGATCTGAAGATTCTTTTCAGTACTTATGTAAAATTTTGATCCTTAGAAATTAGTCTGAATCAGCTGTGTTTAGTCTTAAATCCATCACAATGTTAATAAATTAAAATTAAAATACCATGAAATGTTTTGTTTATTTTTCACTGATGAAAATAAATATATTATATATCAATATTTTATAATGAATAATAGAAGAGTGCAAAAAAGCCGTTTTATGGTAAATTTTGATGATTCCAATGAATGATGCTGTAATTTTAGTTATTCATTTTTTGATGAAAAAGTTTATTGTATAGGATATGCTCAGAGAAAGCGTAAAAAAAAAAGGTCAATTTCTTTTTACCTGATGCAACAAAAAGGAGATTTGTATTGTCTAACACCCAAAACGGTTTTTTCCATTCGAAAAGAAATTAATTTTAAAGCCAAAGGTTAAGTGATGCGTATCCTGAAATATTCTTTGCTGATTGTCATGCTGGGATTGTCTGTAGAAGCGTTCCCACAGCATCAGGACACTGTAAAAATCATCCGCAGGTCTTCCGGTTTGTATCTGTCTTACAACAGTTCACTGATTTATCCCGGAGTAAGGGCAGGGTTGGAACTACCGGTGGAAACCATCCGGTTCGACAAACTAAAGGCATCGGGAGAGAAGAAATACTTTGTCAGAGACAGGTATATTACCATCAACATGGGCTGGTATCATCATCCGGAATTTCACGATAACCTTTATCTGACCGGTGGCTGGACGATGCGAAGGACAAATGACAAGGGGTTTTTTACCGAGTTTTCTCCTGAAGCTGGTTTTAGCAGGACTTTCCTGGGGGGAACAACCTATGTAGTGGATAATAACGGTAATGTCAGTATTAGAAAGCTGGCAGGGTATTTTTACGGACTGGTATCGGTAGGAGGTGGGTTAGGCTATAATCTTGAAAAGGTTAAAAAGATTCCCCTGAGCGTTTTTTCGAAACTGAACCTGCTGCTGATGTTTCCTTACAACAGCACTATTTATTTGCGTCCAGCGCTGGAAATAGGTGTCATTTACCGTCCGGTGAATTTTCTGAAAATGAGAGTCAAATCAAAAAACAGGATGAGATGAAAAACTACATAGCAGTGGTATTGATTGTCCTAAGTTTGACTTCATGTCAGAAAGAGAAAATAAGTATCGGGACCAATGCTTCCGACACTTTTTACGTAGATAATGCCGGAGCTTCAATGCGTGTTCTGGTGGAAGGTAACACGTCCAGCCATACTTTCGTGCTTTTTGTAGCCGGAGGCCCGGGAGCAAGTTCATTTTTCTATAATACAGATTATATCAAAAATAATATAGCAGATAAATATGCCTGCGTTTTCTGGGATCAGCGGAATTCCGGTGCTTCACAGGGAAACTCCAATGGCAGCAATCTGAATCTGCCGCAGATGACTGACGATTTAAAGAAGGTGATAGAAGTGATCAAATACCGTTACGGTGAAAATTCTTCCGTCTTTCTTTTAGGGCACAGCTTCGGCGGCCTTCTCACGGCTTCTTTCATGACCACAGGGGATAACCAGAATATGGTGAAGGGATGGATTTATGCCGACGGCAGTCATAATTATCCGCTGAACGATACCCTGACCCGGCAAATGCTGATTACTGTCGGGCAGCAGCAGATAGCGGAAAATCAAAATACGGACCAGTGGTTTCCCATTGTTGATTATTGTGAGTCACATACTGGTGGCTTTTCGCTGGATGAATCATTTCAACTGGAAGATTATGCAGAACAGGCCGAGACTTTGTTTAGTGTGGTAAAGCAGGTAAATCTGTTTGATTTGATCAGGCAGTATGCCATCAAAGATAACTGGCCGCTGACTTCCATTTTGTTCAATTATCTCTACTCTTCCAATGACGATTTTAACCAGGAGCTGGCAAAGACGGATTTTACCTCTCAGCTTTATAAGGTTACAACGCCGACTTTGATCATGTATGGGGAATACGATTTTGTTTGTCCCAAAGGGTTGGGTGAGGATTTATACAACCATATCAGTTCTCCTGAGAAAAAAATGGTGATTTCTCCCATCAGCGGGCATGATATTTTCCTTCAGGATCAGGCTTTCTTTTGTGACCAAATCGATCAGTTTGTGTTACAAAATAAATAGAGGGACCGATGGGGTCCCTCGACACTAAATTAATAAGCCCTATTTATTAGATTAGCGTTTTGTCTTTATTTCTGATTAGACAGCGAATTTTAGAAATAATTCAATACAAAAATCTAAAAAAAGATTAAAAAACCAAAGTCCTGAAAAATAGGCCTGTCGGTTCGGGGAATGACGTAATTCCTTTTTGTCTTAGAATTCAAGCTCAGACATAGCAAAAGGCATCCCGTGTCCGGGATATACGTTTCTGATTTTTAGTTTTCGGATTTTTTCGATGCTGGACTGAAGAGTCATCTCATTATCAATAATGTAGGCTGTTTCGGGCTTTTTTCGATTGATAATAGTATCGCCGGAGAAAAAATCATGTTCAGCAGTAAGAATCCCTATGGAGCCTTTGGTATGTCCCGGAATATGAAAAATGGTCACATCCAGCCCGTAATTTTTCAGGTTCTGCCCATCGGAAAGTAAAATGTCCGGTTCAAAAGTTTCGCAGGGATAGTGTTTCAGAACAGGCGGATAAACTACCGTGAACAGAAACTTATGAAAAATCCTGGTAAACAGAGTGCCTTTCCGTTTGCGGCCTGAATCAGATTTTCCGGTACGGCACATTTCTATGTCATCCTGGTGTATTGCAATCTTTACCCCTGATTTTTGGAAATAGGCACAGTTCCCGATATGATCGATGTCTCCGTGTGTGAGTATGATAAGTTTAATATCGCAGGGTTTGAGTCCTTCTGCCAAAAGCAACTTTTCAAGTTTGGAACGGTTCATGGAAAGTCCTGAATCAATCAGAAAAGCATTGTCTCTAGTTTTTATCAGGTAGGAGTTTACCATGCCTAGTGCAAGATGATTGATTTTCATTTTATTAATCTCTTTTAGGTCGTCAGCAACTGATTCATTTACATGCCTGGAAAATTCCGGAACTGATTTTATCCAGCTCAAAGTTAGCGTAAAATCTTTTAAGAGAAGTACAAGGTAAATTTGATGAAATGAGAGAATTTTAATTTGCCAGGGAATGGATATTTTCGATAACAATGCTTAAATTTGTATGTCATGGATGGTTTTTCCCATCCTCAAGAGAACAGGAAGAAACTATATTAACCTAAAATAAACTCATTATGCTAAAGACTGTTGAAACTCAGTTATCGAAAACCTTTTTATCAAAAGAGGAAATGGCATCCGTCTTTCGTCGCGCATTAAAAGCCAAAAACCTTATAAGTCGCGAAGACACTGCAGTGCTATTTTATGATCTTGATTTTTTATCCGAAAGAATTCTTAATCTGAAAAGCCTGTTCCCAAAAACAACTTTCCATGCCATCGCTGTGAAAGCCAATCCGCTGGTTAGAATTCTGGAGTATATCAAAACACTGGATGTCGGCCTGGAGGTAGCCAGCCTCCCCGAGCTGTATCTTGCCCAGAAAGCAGGATTCCCTTCAGAGAAAATTGCATTTGATTCTCCTGCAAAGACAAGAGAAGAACTTGAATATGCCCTGAAAGCGGGGGTGTGGCTCAATGCTGATTCGTTTGCTGAGCTGGACAGGATTGGAGAAATTTTGGAGAAGACCCAATCGAAAAGCCGAATCGGGGTGAGGCTTAACCCTCAGGTAGGTATGGGAAATATTAAGATTACCAGCGTTTCTGATGCTTTCTCCAAATTTGGTATTCCGATGAATGAACACCGGCGAAAGATAAAGGAATATTTCTTTAAATACGAATGGCTGAAAGGAGTGCATGTTCATGTAGGTTCGCAAGGCTGTCCGGTTTACCTGTTGCTGGAGGGGATCAAAAAAGCTTTTGATTTCGTGAATGAGATCAACGAAGCTTTCGAAAGCCGTTCCCTGGAAAAAAGAATTGAAGTTTTTGATATCGGCGGAGGCCTTCCTGTATCCTATGACGTGAGTTTCAAACCTGTTCTCATGGATGAATATCATAACCTGCTGCGGGAAAAAATGCCCGCATTGTTTTCAGATGATTTTCAGATGATTACTGAATTCGGCCGATATATTCATGCCAACACGGGTTGGGCAGCATCACGTGTTGAATATGTAAAACGGGAAAAAGATTATAATATCATCATGACTCATCTGGGTGCCGATATGCTTTTGCGTGTGTGTTATAATCCCGATGACTGGCACCACCAGTTCAGCGTGGTGGACAAAGACGGTAATTTGAAAAAGGGAGAAGATAAGTTCAGCTATTCGATTGCCGGACCTTTGTGTTTTGCCGGTGACATCCTGGCGAGAGATATTGAACTGCCTTACGTTGAGGAAGGTGATTTTATCATTATTCATGACATTGGCGCTTACACGTTAAGCATGTGGTCTCGGTATAACAGCCGCCAGATTCCCAAGATAATAGGTTACCATGGAAGTGAAGTCGATTTTGAAATTCTGAAAAAACGGGAATCCGAACAGGATTTAATTGACTTCTGGACATAAGAGCTACGGAACTTTTTGATAAAAACAAGGTTGTTTTTACTTCCCTGCAAAAAAAGTTGCTGATTTAGCGTAAAATGGACAATATCCTGATTTTATTTTATAAATTTGACTCGTAACCAGGCCTTTTACGAGTTTGGCAGTTATAACCTGACTACAGTTTATCGTTAATTAAAATCAATGATTGTATGAAATATTTTTTTACCACAACTATTTTATGCCTTATGGTGCCGCAATTTCTTTTTGGCCAAATTGACCGGCGTCAGCGTTACAATCTGAATGAAGATAAGGTTTTGTATACGGTAGGATATTCCCATCTTGACACAGAATGGAACTGGACTTATCCGACAGTGATAGACCAGTACATAAAAAATACGATGACCGAGAATTTTTATTTATTCAAAAAGTATCCCGATTATGTTTTCAATTTTACAGGTTCAAGACGTTACCAGATGATGCAGGAATATTATCCGCATTTATTTGCCGAACTGAAGCATTACGTTAAGCAGGGACGCTGGTTTGTTGCAGGTTCCTCAGTTGATGAAGCGGAGGTGAATATTTCATCTTCTGAATCGGTTATCCGTCAGGTGCTGTATGGAAATGAATATTTCAAAAAGGAATTTGGTGTCACCAGTGAAGATTATATGTTGCCGGACTGTTTCGGGTTTATTGCCAATCTACCCAGTGTGCTGCATTATTGCGGACTGCTGGGATTCTCCACCCAGAAGCTTACCTGGCGTTCAGCCGCAGGTATTCCTTTTAATGTGGGAGTGTGGGATGGCCCTGACGGAAAAGGGGTAGTCGCTGCGCTGAATGCAACAGATTATAACGGCGGCGTGGTTCCTCGACTCGACAAAGATTCTAAATGGATTCAAAGAATAAATGATGATCATGCCAAATACGGAGTGTCTTTCGATTACCGTTATTACGGTGTTGGAGACCAGGGAGGCTCTCCGCGGGAAAGAGACGTGAAAAATGCAGTCGGAAGCCTGCATCGCAACGACAGTCAGATCAAGGTTGCGCTGACTTCTTCTGATCAGATGTATAAAGATATTACGCCGGAGATCCGCAAAAAGCTACCGTTATATACCGGTGATCTGCTGCTGATTGAGCACAGTGCAGGTTCTTTGACTTCCGAAGCTTATATGAAACGGATGAACCGTAAGAATGAATTGCTGGCTCAGGATGCAGAACGGATGGCTTCGGCCGCTGACTGGGCCGGGGCAGCAAGCTATCCCTTTGCAAAACTGGATTATTCCTGGAATCTGGTGCTGGGAAGCCAGATGCATGATATTTTACCAGGAACAGCCATCCCAAAAGCATATACTTATGCCTGGAATGATGAATTCGTGGCAGCCAACGGCTTTGCCAATGTGCTGAAAAACTCAGTGGCAGGTTTGTCAGCTTTGATGAATACTGAAGGCAAAGGGAAACCGATAGTGGTATATAACCCTGTGGCAAGGAACCGACAGGATGTGGTGAGTGCCATTATGGAATATAATAAGCTGCCTGAAAATGTTCAGGTTTATGATGGAAACGGTAAAGCCATTCCCACACAGATCATCGACAGGGAAGACAATAAGCTGAAGATATTATTTCTGGCTAATGTGCCTTCAGTAGGGCTGGCTGTATACCATGTCAGGGAGACATCAAAGCCTGAGATTGGAAATACTTCCCTTTCAGCTAATGGTAATACCATCGAAAACAGTTATTATAAAGTTACGATAGGTCAGAACGGAGATATTGAAAGTATTTATGATAAGAAAGCAAAGAAAGAGTTGCTTTCTGCACCTTCAAGGTTGGCTTTTCAGCACGAAGAACCTACCCAGTGGCCTTCATGGAATATGGATTGGAATGACCGGAAGAATCCTCCCCTCGGATATATGGATAGTGCAGCTTCCGTGAAAGTCGTTGAAAACGGACCAGTGCGTGTGGCCATATTGGTGAAGAGAAGAGGCATGCGCTCCTCAATTTCACAACTGATAAGTCTTTCGGCCGGAGATGCCGGAAAGCATGTGGAAGTTTCCAATGTTGTCGACTGGCAATCACGCGGCATGAGTCTGAAAGCTACGTTTCCGTTGACAGTCAGTAATCCTGTGGCGACTTATAACTTGGGAGTGGGTACCATTGAACGCGGAAATAACGACCCAAAGAAATTTGAAGTTCCTTCCAAAAAGTGGTTCGATCTGACAGATAAAAGTGGTAATTACGGAGTGACCATTCTGGAAGATTGTAAGTACGGTTCTGATAAACCCTCTGATAATATGGTTCGTTTAACGCTGCTTTACACGCCTGAAGTAAATCCCCATTGGGATTGGTGCCGTTATCAGGATACCCAGGATTGGGGTGAACATCAGTTTCGTTATGGAATTTATGGTCATGAAGGCAGCTGGCAGCATGGGCTTTCTGCCTGGCAGGGGAAAGAATTTAATCAGCCGCTGATGGCTTTTGAGGTACCGGAACACAAAGGAAAATGGGGAAAAAGGATGTCTTTTCTCTCTGTAAATACACCAGAAGCCGGAGTAATGGCCTTCAAGAAAAAAGAGCATGGTGATTATTATTTAATTCGTGTGAACGAACTGTTTGGTAAGGATTTGAAAGATGCCACCATCACCCTGCCGGGAAAAATTCTGGATGCCTATGAGGTGAACGGTCAGGAACAGAGAATAGGTGATGCCAGTTACAGTGGCGACAAATTGAGTTTCGGTTTGACACATTATACAATACGCAGTTTTGCTGTAAAACTGGAAGCTCCTGAAGTTTCTTCAAAGACAGTGGAACAAAAGCAGGTACCACTTCCTTATAACCTTGATGTGATGAGTTTTGATAATAACCGTGATGATGGAAACTTTGCTAGCGGCAATAATATTCCTGCGGAACTTGTGCCTGATACCATCACAAGCGAAGGTATTCATTTTATGATGGGAAGCAAAGCTGATGAAAGTAACAATGCTGTAAGTTGTAAAGGACAAGAGATTCAGCTGCCTGAGGGAGATTATAACACTGTCTATCTTATAGCTGCTGCCGATGAGGATACAAAGGGAGCCTTTTCAGCGGGTAGAGAAAACGTTCCTTTGAAAGTACAAGGATGGACCGGATTTGTCGGCCAGTTTTACAATCGTGAATTTGCACAGGATGGTTATACGGTAAAAGCCATTGACCCTCCGTTTTCAAAAAGAGCTGATATAGCATGGTTTGCTTCGCATGTTCATCAGCAATATCCTTCGGAAAACCTGGCTTATCAGTATTGTTATCTATACAAATACGCAATTCGCCTTCCTGAAGGAGTTAAAAGCATCAGGCTGCCGGATAATGACAAGATCAAAATTCTGGCCATGACTGTTGCCAATGATAACGGAGAAGAGGTAACTCCGCTTCAACCGTTGTATGATGATTATTCCAAGGGGAATTCAACCTTCCGTTTTATGGGGGACCTTAGATAGAATGAGAAACAATTAAAATGAAGTCATGAAGAAAAGAAATAAATTTCGTTGGGGTATTATCTCCACAGGAATTATTGCCAATAAAATGGCTGAAGCCATCAACCAGGTACCCGGCTCTGAAATTCTGGGTGTTGCTTCAAGACGTCAGGAGAATGCCCGGGGTTTTGCAGAAAAGTATCATATAAAAAATGCTTTTTACCCTTACTCGGAGTTGATAACCAACCCGGATGTGGATATCATTTATATAGGAGTTCCTAATCCATTTCATTACGAATTGATTATTGAGAGCCTGAACAATGGCAAGCATGTCCTTTGTGAAAAGCCGTTTACGTTGAATGCAAAAGAGAGTCGGGAATGTATTGATCTCGCACGCAAAAAGAATCTCTTTTTGATGGAAGCTATGTGGTCACGCTTTTTTCCTGCGATGAAAGAGCTAAAGCAAATTATTCGGGATGAGAAGCTGGGGCAACTGCATCAGGTTACGGGCGACTTTATGATCGAACGTGCCTATGATCCGGAGCACCGGTTATATAATATCGATTTGGGAGGTGGCGCTCTGTTGGATATCGGTGTTTATCTGCTTTCGATAGCACAGTTCTTTTTGGGAAAACCGGAAAGTGTTGCAGGTGTTGCCCGGATAGGAAGTACCGGAGTTGATATGCTTGACAATATGCACCTTCGCTATCCTGGTGATGTCTATGCCTCATTTGTATGTGGTTTTACAGGATATAAACCTTACGAATTTGTGATTTCTGGCAGTGAAGGGTACTGTAAAATAACCTCACCATTTTACTGCCCGTCTTCTTTTGTTTTGGGAAATATGGGAACAAAGAAATCATACAATTTTCCTTACAGAGGAAATGGTTATATACACATGATAGAGGCTGTTCAGGAATCAATTTTGAAGGGAGAAACAGAAAATCCTTTAATGCCCCTGGAAGAAACTTTTTTCCAGATGGAGACAATGGATAAACTGAGAGATCAATGGAATCTCATTTATCCCGGAGAAAAAAGATAAGCTGCCGGACTTACTTGAAATATTTGTCCAGAATCTTATTCAGGTTGTCGCGGTTTACGGGTTTTGAAATATAATCGTTACAACCAGCTTCTATAGATTTTTCTTTGTCGCCGACCATTCCGTAAGCAGTTTGTGCAATAATGATCACATCTTTGTTAAATTCACGGATTCTTTTTGATGCTTCATAACCGTCTGCTACAGGCATTTTCATATCCATCAGGATGAGGTCAGTATCGGGATTATTTTTACAGGTTTCAACTGCTTCCTCTCCGTTTGATACATTGATGATTTCATTAGCAAAATCTTTGGCCAACCTGGTTATGTATATTCCTGAAACTTCATCGTCTTCGGCGATAAGGACTTTTAATTTTTTACTTCGTGTTTCCGTTTTATTTTCGGTTAATTCTGAATCAAGTATTACTTTCGGTCCTTCTAAAGGCTTAACAGGAACATTGAAATAGAAAATAGTGCCCTTTTCGTGTGATGTTTTGGTATCGGGATCTAAATACAGGTTCGGATATACCCATATTTTACCTCCCAGCATCTCAATATACCCCTTGGAAATTGCCAGTCCTAATCCTGCCCCCTCATAATCTCTGTTCAACGATTCACTTCCCTGTCTGAATCTTTCGAAAATTATTTCACGTTGTTTTTCTTCAATACCGGGACCCGTATCTTTTACAAAGAACTCCAGAAATTCACCCTTCTTTGCGCAACCAAATTCTATCGATCCCGATGTAGTAAATTTTAATGCATTTTTAACAAGATTGATAAGAACAGCATAGATCTTTTCTTTGTCGGTTTTGATGATAGCTTCCTCTTTAGGTAACCTCTTTTTGAGAATCAGTTCCAGGTTTTTCTGCTCCGCTTCTTTTTTAAAGAAGTGGTAGATGTACTCCATTTGGTCATTTATGTTGGTATCTAAAAGGGAAACCTCGATCTGTCCGGATTCTATTTTCGAAATGCTTATGATATCATTTATAATATTGAGCATTCGCAATCCGCTCTTCTCGATGATGTTAATGTATTTCTGTTGTTCTTCTCCGGATAATTTGGGCTCTTTCAATAACTCTGTAAAGCCGAGAATACCGTTCATAGGGGTTCGTATCTCATGGCTCATATTAGCCAGAAATGCTGACTTCAGACGATCGCTTTCTTCCGCTTTGTTTTTTGCATCGATAAGCTCCTGTTCTTCTTTTTTTCGCACAGTAATATCACGCACAACAGCTATGAGATATGTTTTTTCAAGTTCAACAATATTGACGTTTACTTCCACGGGGAATATGGTTCCGTCCTTTTTTATATGTGTCGTCTCAATTATGGTGGAATCAGAATGTCTAAGTGCTTTAATTACCTGTTTAAAATTTTTCCATTTTCGATCAGGATCTATATCAAATACTGACAGCTTTAATAATTCCTCGCGTGTATACCCTAAATCTGTACATGCTCTTTCATTTGCATCCAGAAACCTTCCTGTTTCCGGGTCAACCACTTCGATGGCGTCGTTTGACTTGTCAATTAATGACCTGAATAATTTCAATGACTCCTCTGAACGTTTACGTTCCGTTATATCTTGTTTTACTCCGTAAATCCGTATAGTGTGCCCGGCAAAATCTTTCTCTATGCGGGTGTTGACTGTGATATAACCGATTTCTCCATTGGGGTATATTACTCTGTGGTCGAATTGATTGGAATAGCCAGGGTTAGTTGTCAAAATTGCCTTTTTTGCTTCCAAATGCAACGTCTCAATATCATCCGGATGGATAAATTTTTTGAGATAATCTTCACCTGACATTGTATAACCGCCTTCCTGCTGTGCTGTAGTGTGGAGCAGAGAATAAAACTGGTCGTTGAAAGTAAACAGCTTTTTTCTGACGTCATATTCCCAAGTAGCCAGTTTGGCTATTTTTGTAGCTTCTTCAAGTTTGGCTTCGCTCTCCCGTATTACTTCATCAGCCTTCTTGCTTTGGGTGATGTCTGTTGCCATCCCGCACAGATATTCGATGTCTCCCTTTTCATCCATTATTGGGAACATTCTGTCTAAGATCCATTTGGTGGTTCCGTCTTTGGCGTTAATGCGATATTGAGCTTCACCTTCACCATTTTCATACAGATTCACCGCAGCCAAACGGTCATCCATATAAATTGCATCAATCCATTTTAAAGGATCGCGCATAATTTCTTTTTTGGTGTGACCCCATATTTTTTCGTAGGCTGAGTTTATATATAGTACCTGACCTGTTTTGTTGGACATCATATAGAAAACAGCTTCAACGTTTTCCATTATCTGGTCCAAACGCTCTTCGCTCTCTTTCAGTGCTTTTTCATACCGCTTTTGTTCCGTAATGTCGCGTACAAAAGCGATGACTTCTTCTTTACCGCTGGCAACCATTCTTGCATCATAATCACAAATGCCTACCCCTGGGACAGTCAGTTGATATTCAAAAGTCTGTGTTTCTCCAGTTTTTAAAGTTTCTTCTATTTTCTGATCAATCAAATCAGCAAATTCGGGAGGAGTAATATCCCGGTTTAGCTTTCCAATGATATTTTCAGTTTGCACTAAAAGTTCTTTTACATCCGCTTTAAAGTCAAGGTATCTGCCGTTGCGGTCCAACCTGAACATCATATCAGGAATGGCGTTGGTTATGGCTTTGTAACGTTCCTTTTCGTTCCTGAGATTCTCTTCAGTTTTTTTGCGATCAGTGATATCTGTAAAGTTCTCTATAAGCAGCTTACGTCCATCAATGTTTACCTGAGTAACAGATTTTAAGATGGGAATACTTTCACCGTTTTTATTCAGAAGAATACGTTCAGAATTGTCTATTGTTTGTCTCAGATTCGTCACCGGGCAGTTGCCTTCTTCAGCCGGACAAATGAATTTATGACAGCTATTGTTTATAATTTCGTATTTTGGTACCCCGAATAGTCTTGCTGCCTCAGTATTCACATCAACTATGGCATGCGTTTCAGGGTCGACAATAATAATGCCTGTGGAAATGGCCTCCAGAATAGTACGGGTTTTTGTTTCACTCTGGCGTAGTGCCTCTTCTGCCTCATATTGTGCTGTAATATCAATATCAACACCTCGATAACCGATTAAATTATTTTCTGAGTCCAGAATCGGAAAACCATTGGTAGACAGATAAACTTTATGTCCGGCTTTATGGATATTACAGTTAACAAAATTTTTTAATACTTCTTTTCTGGCAAAAATTTCGAATGCCTGTTTTTTCATTTCTTCCTTTTTCTCAGGTTCGAAAAAGTCGTAGAAATGTACTTTGCCCAATAATTCTTCCGAACTATATCCTATTAGATCTTTTACAACCGGATTTAAATAAGTATATATTCCGTTTAGGTCTACTTCCCAGATCCATTCTCTTGTACCCTCAGAGATCTCTTTAAAACGCATTTCACTGAGCTTGAGCGCATCCTGTTTTTGCTTCCTTTTTGAAATTCCACTGATACAGCTCTGAACAATTTTATGACCGTTTTCGGAAAAAACATTGCTTATAAATTCCACTGGTTTTGTTCTCCCATTTTTTTCTCTAACGTACATTTCCTCAATATGGGAGTAACCATTGGTTTTAATTTCATCGATTGACCTTTGTAAGAGTTCCTTTCCTTCAAACAGATTCAAATCCCAGACTTTTTTTCCAATCATAGATTTTGAATCAATTCCTGTAAAGTCAGTCAGATAAGGATTAGTGTTAATAATCTTGCCGGATTCAAGATCAAATATGATAATTCCGTATTGAGCTTTTTCGAAAAGCTGCTTATAAAGATTTGAAGGGTAAAAGTTTGTTATATGGCGTATGGAGTCCAGTTTTTTCAGTTGACCTCCGATTATACCTTTTAGGGTTTGCAATTTTTTCATAGCAGGTTAATATTAAAATTTTAGTACTCAATATCGAAAAGTTGGTTTATAAAGCTTTTTAATAGAAAAGTTACCACGATTTAGAAAAGGTTCAAAGTGAACCAAACCAAATATAGTTATAATTTATTATAAACCCCAATTTATTCATCATATTTTATGTTAGTTATATTTAGAATCAAGGCTTTGGTTGATATTGATGGAGCGTCATCTGATGAGTTTTAAAATCAAGGAAACGAAGTGGCATTGCCTGCGACTTAGAAGCGGTATTTCTGTTTTAGTCAACCACGGCTCAATATACATATTTTGCTTTTTAGGTGGGATTTATGTATCATTGAAGACGCTAAATTTTTAAAATTAATTTTCCTAATCATATGGTTGTTAAAGATTTGAAAGATTGCGAAGAGTTTATGGCCGGTGACAATACACGGTTGAGGGAATTATTGCATCCTGGTAAGGCTGATTTGGATCTTCGTTACAGCCTGGCACATGCTGTGCTGGAACCGGGATTAACCTCTTATGCCCATAAATTAAAAACATCAGAAGTGTATTATATTCTGGAAGGAGAAGGTGAAATGCATATCGATGATGAAACCAGAAAAGTTACTCCTGGACAGGCTGTTTATATCCCGCCTGAATCAAAACAATATATCAAAAATACCGGAGCCATTGATTTGAAATTTATTTGTATCGTAGATCCTGCCTGGCACATAGAGGACGAAGAGGTTTTGTAGTTGATTCTTAAGGTAGAGAAAGATATGAAAAAGAAGTTGGATAAGTTTTCCGTCCAGTCGGAAGTTTATAAGAAACTTCGCCCTATTTACCCAGAGAACTGTATGATGAAATCTTGAAATATGTTCCAGAAAGGAAACTATGCTGGGTTAGTGGTACCGGTAATGGACAGATATCACTTGAACTGTCAAAATATTTTGATAAAGTTGATGCAACCGATCTGAGTTCACAACAAATAATGCATGCCGAGCACAGGGAAAATATCATATATAAAGCCGGCAGGGCAGAGAAAACTGATTTTGCGGATCATATTTTTGATCTGGTTACTGTCGCGCAGGCAATCTACTGGTTTGACATAGCGGCTTTTAATAATGAAGTGAAAAGAGTATTAAAAAATAGTGGCTTTATTGTAGCTTGGTATTATGGCTTAATGGAGATAAGTGCAGCAATAGATCAAAGGATTAATTAGTTTTACAATGGAACTTTTGGAAAATACTGGGACAAAGAGCGAAGACTGATTGACACCAAAAATAAAACCATTGCTTTTGACTTTGAAGAATGGCCAGTAGGAAATGATTTGGCGATAGAGGCTACATGGGATTTAAATCATCTTCAAGGTTATCTGAATTCCTGGTCTGCCGTTCAGAATTACCTGAAAGAAACGGGAAGGAAAAACATGGTTCCCCGATTGATAGAGGAATTGAAACCATCCTGGGGTGAAAAAGAATTCATAGAATTACATTTTCCGATCTTTTTGAGGGACGGTAAGATTGTATACTGACCCGAAAAACCTGATAAAATCTCTTTTTGATCTAATTCCGGAGTGCCATTTTTTCTTCCCCCACTGCAATGTTCAGTCGGCTCTTTTTCCTTCCGTAACTGAAATAAATAACCAGTCCTATGATCAGCCAGATGACAAAACGCAGCCAGTTGGTATAACCCAGTTCTGTCATCAGGAAAAGACAGGTGACCACACCCAGTATCGGGATGAGCGACAGATGTTTCAGGTAGGTTACAACAACGATGGCCAGAAAAGAAAAGATAAAAATGAACATGGGGATTTTATCCAACAGCGGACCACCTTTACTGCTCAGATCAAAAAAAGATTGCCAGTACGCCGGCTCGTATTTGTAATTTATAAAAATGATAATGAGGAAGATCGCTGGAAGCAAGTAGCGTCCGTTGATATAAGGTACTTTAAAACGTCCTTCCGGTATTTCTTTTTTGTCAATGACCAAAATTCCGGCACTCACCAGAATAAAAGCAAATAACGTACCGATACTGGTCAGATCTGTGACCTCTTTTAGGTTCGTAAATAAACAGGGGATTCCTACAAAAAATCCTGTGACGATGGTGGCAAAAGAAGGGGTGAGAAATTTGGGGTGGATTCGTGAAAAAGCTTTTGGCAGCAACCCGTCTCTGCTCATGCTCATCCAGATACGGGGTTGTCCGATCTGAAAGACCAGCATGACGCTTGCCATGGCGAAAATGGCTGCTGCAGCCACCACGCCACTTATCCAGTTTAATCCTACTTTATGAAATACAAAAGATAAAGGATCGCCCACACCGAGTTGCTTGTAGTTGATCATGCCGGTAAGCACAAGCGCAATCATCACGTAAAGCACAATGCAAATCGCCAGGGCATAAAAAATGGCGCGTGGTAAATCGCGCGAAGGGTTTTTGCATTCTTCGGCCGTGGTGGAAATCGCATCAAAACCAATAAATGCAAAAAAGACCGCAGAAACACCTTTTAGCACCCCCGCAATCCCGTTGGGCGCAAAAGGGCTCCAGTTTTTAGGGCTTATATAGAAGGAACCTGCCACGATCACAAGAAAAATGACCAGTAATTTCAACCCTACCATAAGATTACCTGCACGTTTAGATTCTTTAATTCCCACAAATACGATGACAGTGATCACGAAGACTATGAACAAAGCAGGGATGTCTGCAATAAATTTGATCGGACCAATGGAGGGAGCCGTTATCCAGGCACGATAACCTTCCATCTGCATTGACGTGAGGCTATGTAGTGCTGCAGCAGGATTGACAGCATGTTGCACCGAGTGAAAAGCCCGGGCAGCACTAAAATAATCCGTGGTAAGAAATTCCGGAATATGCCAGCCAAAGCCTTGCACAAAGCTGGTAAAATACTCAGACCATGAGATGGCTACGGCAATATTCCCGATGGCATACTCCAGCAAAAGGTCCCATCCTATGATCCATGCTATGAGTTCACCAAAAGCGTAATACGCATAAGTGTAAGCGCTTCCCGATACCGGTACCAGAGATGCAAATTCGGCATAACAAAGAGCCGAAAAACCACATGCTACGGCTGTGAAGACGAACAACAGCGAAATTGCAGGACCACCTTCCGCGGCAGCGTTTCCAATGGTGGAAAAGATTCCGGCCCCAACGATGGCAGCAATGCCCAAAGCTGTGAGGTCCGTAACGGTCAGGTTTCTTTTTAATCCCGAATTGAACAGACCTTTTTCGTCCGTATCCTGGATGATTTCGTTTAACGACTTTGTTCTGAAAAGGTAATTCCGCATACTTAGAAAAGATATTACGTCAATACAGGTAAATCTTGCCTGCCCTGCCTTAGAGACAAAAAGTGTGATTTCACTGCCAAAAATAATCATTAATTTCAATTTTGTGTTTTGGGATATCATAATTTCGAAAGAGGAATGCCTGAAAAACATGGTTTTTCCTTACAGATGATATTTCTGTATTTTAGACAATCGATTAGTTTTGGCAGAGATGCAGGCCGTAGAGATGATTGATCGGTTTTTCATGAATAACCAAAAGATTACTATATTTCTGATAGTTAGCAATTTATTATAAATTTTAATAGATATAATGAAAACATACATTGCTTTATTGCAGGGTATCAATGTGGGAGGTCATGGCAAACTGCCCATGACAGCGCTTAAATCACTTTGTGAGCACCTGGGCCTTTCGAACGTACGAACTTATATTCAAAGCGGGAATGTTGTTTTTCAAAGTGATCATGATAAGAAGTCGCTCTGCGGAATGCTTGAGCAGGGGCTACAAAATAAAATGCAAAAACATGTACCTGTGATTATAAGAACTGTGGAGGAGATGGAGTCAATGCTTGTTTCCAATCCTTTCCCTAAGGCAAATCCCTCACAGGTTGGAGTTATGTTTTTTGCAGAAGCAGTCGACAGGAATTTATATAAAGATTTGGTTATCACCGGAAGGGAGGAGGTCAAAATATCGGGCCGTGAAATTTTTATTCATTTTCCAGAAGGCATGGGACGCTCCAAATTGAAGCTCCCTTTGGAAAGACAAGGTACGGTCAGAAACATAAACACAATTAGTAAACTAGTCGAGATAGGAAAAGAGAATTTCTAAAGATCATATTCAGGAATGATTTACTGTGAAAATCAGAAATTTTAAGAAAATCGGGACCGATTGAATTGATAAAATTCATAAAATAAGGTTGATGCTAAGGACTTTACGTAGTCAGAAATTGCAAGCAACTTTCGTGTAAGTTGTGTCTGATGCTGGATGAGTACTTTTGCTAAAATCATTTATCCGTATTTTGTTGGCAATATATTTTGGCTCTACGTCTTTTACTTAAAAAGCGTAAGTTTCTTTACTTTGCGTCGAAGTTTTATTAACTTTACAAAGTGTCTTTGTTTAACGCTCAAATTACTGCAATATGATCAATTTAGACTGTAATTACATGGGCTTAAAACTGAGAAATCCATTGATTGTCGGAAGTTCTGGTTTGACAAATGCTGTAGAAAACATTGTTGAAATTGAAAGAAACGGCGCTGGTGCGGTAGTACTAAAATCACTTTTTGAAGAACAAATTCACAATGCGGCTGATCCCGCGTTTCTTCGGGAAAAAGCTCTTTATCAGGAACCTGAAGAATATATCAGGAATTTCTCGCGCCCTGAAGACCTGAACGGATATATCGAATTGATCCGCAAGGCAAAAAAATCGGTGACCATTCCCGTCATCGCATCCATCAACTGTATCTCTGACAAGGGATGGGTATCTTATGCAAAACAAATTCAGGAGGCCGGGGCAGATGGTCTTGAGTTGAACATCTCTGTGTTGCCGTCCGATCCTGAAAAGGAAGGAGCAGATAATGAAAAAACCTATTTCAGCATTACCGAGAAAATTCTGAAAGAGGTGACGATTCCTGTATCAGTGAAGGTAAGTTTTTATTTTTCAGATCTGGCTAAAACACTAACGTTGCTTTCCGGAACCGGTGTTAAAGGGTTGGTTTTGTTTAATCGTTTCTTTTCGCCTGATATAGACATAGAAAGGGAAGAACTCAAAACCACTTTTGTTTTTAGTACCCCTTCTGAAATTGCCATTTCTTTGCGCTGGATTTCTATGCTGTCACCTATTGTTAAATGTGATTTGTGCGCATCAACCGGCGTCCATGATGGCACTGGACTTATAAAGCAGCTTTTAGCAGGAGCCAGGGCTGTACAAATCGCTTCTGTCCTTTATCAGAAAGGTTTCATGGAAATTGCAAGTATGATCGATTATCTTGAAAACTGGATGGAGCGGCATGGCTATAGAAGTATTGATGACTTCAGAGGAAAGCTGGCGGGCTCTGTGCTGGGAAACCCTGCTTCTAATGAACGGGTCCTGTTTATGAAACACTTTTCCGGTATCGAATAAAGTAACAGGTGTTGTCTTTCAGTTTTTCAGAATAATCTTTGTGATTTTGATATGTGGCTGCAGTTGCTGGCCTACGGCAGGTTGCATTTGAATTTTTTTGACCACATCCATTCCCCTTATTACTCTTCCGAAAGCTGCAAAGCCTTGTCCGTCAGGATTTCTCTTACCTCCGAAATCAAGAGAAGGTTGATCGCCGATGCAAATAAAAAATTCACTGGTCGCACTGTTGGGATCATCGCGTGCCATCGAAATAGTGCCGTTTAAATGATGTAGCCCCGTTTCTTCGGTAGTTTCAAGAGGAATGGGTGGAAGCATTTTGGGATCATGATCATTAAACAGTCCACCTTGGATTACCTGAATTTTGACTTTGTTATGAGGTTGATTTTGTAAAGTCACAGTGCGGTAAAAACTTGCGCCTGTAAAACGGTTTTCCCTTATATATCTCTCAAAATTTGCTACCGTGGTCGGGGCATTTTTAGGGTACAATTCAAGCGTGATATCGCCCAAAGATGTTTTCATGATTACAATCGGATTCTTTGCTTTTGCTTTTTTTGTTCCTGTATGTTGAACTAGAAAAGCAGGGAACATTGCCATTAAAATGATAAGTGAAATTGTTTTAATCATGGATATGGATTGTTTGTGCGCTAAGTTAGAAATTAATTTATGGCACCTCATATCAAAAGGCTGATCCCCAGAAATTATAATTTGGCATGATTTTGGCTTTTTTTCTGTAACCTTATAAAATGAAAGAAAATGAAAAAGGTAAAATATTTTTTCGGATTAGTTTTGACAGTTGTCTTTTTATCCACAGGGGTATTATATAGTCAAAACACGATGATAAGTCGCAAGGAAAAGAGAAACCTTGAACATCTAAGAAAGAAAAAGAACAATAAATTAGATCGTTCTCTTTCAAGAGAATACTATACACAGTTGCTACAGAAGAAATATTTTGTGTTTACAGCTGATTTTGCAATGAATGACGAGGGGTATACTTTTGTTACTGACCCTGAGATTAATTTTTTATCAGTTATAGGTAAAAAGCTTACATTTCAGTTTGGAAGGAATGGAAGGATAGGTTTGAATGGCGTTGGAGGCGTTACATTACGCGGGCAAGTGGTAGATTATAAATTTTCTCCGGGTACCAAAAAAAGAGGCATGATTGTGACCTCCGACGCACAGCTGAATGGCCCTATTATGCCGCCTCGCTTTGTCTTATATGTTTCTGATGATGGAACGGCCCAACTTAATCTGACTTTGGGGAATGGAGAGACTATTAGTTATTCAGGACGGGTATATTCACCACAGAATTCAGGAATTTATCAGGGCACCAGCCTGTTTTAGTTAACTCAGGAAGTATGTAAATCAGATAATAAATTCGAAATATTAAAATATCAAACCTATGAAAAAAGCAATGAGAATATTCCTGATGATTATTCTGTGCAGCGCAATGACAGTTCCGTCCTTGCGCGCACAGAATAATGATGTTTTGCCTAAAAAGATGACAAAGCAGGAAAGAAAAGAATTAAGACTCAAAGAATCGCTTGCCTCACGTGAACGCATACTACAGTTGTTAAAGCAAAGACTTTTCGTACTGGAAGCTTATCAGATTTACGGCAGAAACGGAATTACGATTCCTGTTAATTCAGCTGTAAATTTTATGGCTATTAAAGGGGATAAAATTATCTTCCAGTTCGGGCTTGAAGGTGGTGCTGTAGGAAGCAACGGAGTAGGAGGTATTACTGCAGAGGGTTTTATTGATAATTACACCTTTAACCCCGGAAAATCGACTAAAAAAGCCATGATAGTTACTGGAGAGATCAGGCCAAAAGGTGCGGGCGCATTGGGCCGTTTTACTTTGACAGTGGGTAACGAAGGTAATGCATTTTTAACCATGCTTCTCCCATATGGTGGAAGTCTCAATATGAACGGTCATATTGTAGACTTCGCGCATTCCTCTGTTTTCAAAGGGCAGACAATGTTTTAGAAGAGCAGGTTTATTTTTCCTGCATCCAGGATTTTAAAATACTGATTGCTTCCTTTTTTTGCTTTTCGGGAAGATTGTTGATGCGGGTAAAATGACTTCCTCCCGGCTTCACGAACTTAACGCAGTTATTCTGGTATGTGAGGTTCACAGAAGTTGATCCCCAGGGATCAGAACCACCCACCAAAAACATCATGTTGTGAGCCTTATGTCGAACAAAGCAATCTACTTTTTCCATCAGGGTAGGATCAAAAGTAACATGAACTCCCTTGGGTAAGGTAAACATGAAGTTAGGGTTTTTCTTAAAAGAAGTCCATTCCTTAAATGGAGTGATGTCGTAACCATACATGCCTTCTTCATGCATTGCTTCATAGAAAAAAGGTTCAAACTTTTTGATTCCCTGATCTGAAACCCAGGAAAGGTCGGCCACTTTATTCAGATTACTGATCATTTTTTCGGGACTTGTTCCTGGCAACGGTACGGAATCACACGGTGTCTTTCCCCATTGATGGAAAGCAAAAGGATATTCAAAAATCATCATTTGAAGTGCCCGGTCATCTCCGCCGATTTTGTGATAAGTATATCCCAGCTTTTTGGCCAGTGAATCGAAATAAGGAAGATATTTTGTCCTGTGACTGATCAATTCTTTTTGATAATTGAAAATTCGTTCACGACATTGTTTTGTTCCATCAGAATCCAGGAACATGTTGATACGACGATCGGTGATTGAGAAATTTAAAGGAGCCACGTAACAAACGCTGGCTGTAACATCTTCGGGATAAAAATACCTGTATATCATTGCTGTCTGGCCTCCTTTACTGATGCCCGTAGCTACCCATTTGCCATGATAGATATTTTTCAGCAATTGTGCCACCCGGTGGTCATCTTCCGCAGCCTGTTTTGCCGTCAGGTATTTCCATTCAAGAGTGTCCGGTGCTGAAGGTGCAAAGAACCTGTGCTCCAGCACCACCTGGTTGGCATCCAGGATGGGACACAATTCATTTACATATTTCGGATTTTTAGCATAATCAGCCCAATAACCATCTGTCACAAAAACCACGGGTTTATCAATGCCAATGTTACAAAGTATAATTCTTTGTGTAAATGTTTTCCCTTTAGGATTGTTGTGATCCAACGGTTGTTTAAGCTCGATAACATATTTCTGGGTGAAAAATGAATCAACTTCCACCTTATGAAAAGTGATGGGCCATGTTTTGGCTAATGTTTCAAGTCGCTGCTGCAGTGTCTGGGCAGGAACAAAACCTGCGAAAAGCATTGAAAATGTGATTATTAAACCGCTTATTTTTGTAATTTTCCGATTCATAGTAAAAATATTTGCCCACAAATGTAATTTAATTTTAAAAGAAGCATGGTGATATTCCGAGTCTGGGCTAAGTAAATCCCTGAATTTACCAGTCTCACTTCCTCGTTAAATGAAGCTTTGTATCTTTGTTTATAAATGTAAAAAGTATCAATATGTCAAAGAGAACCATTGTTACCATGCCTGGTGACGGAATAGGCCGGGCAGTGCTGGAAGCTGCACTCCGTGTGTTGGATGCTGCGGGATTTGAAGCCGATTATGTGGAAGCCGATATTGGTTGGGAATTCTGGAAAAGCGAAGGGAATCCGCTCCCGGAACGCACCATTGAACTTATCAAAAAGCACAAAATTGCTTTATTTGGTGCTATTACTTCAAAGCCAAAAGATGATGCGATGGCAGAGCTGAATCCGGGACTGCAAAACAAGGGATATGTTTATGCTTCGCCTATAGTAAATCTGAGACAGCATTTTGGTCTTGATGTTTGCATGCGCCCGTGTCACACTTACAAAGGAAATCCTTTAAATTTTATTCGTCGCGGAGGGGACGGCAGTATTGAAGAACCAGAGGTAGACGTGGTAATTTTCCGTCAGAATACGGAAGGTTTATATAGCGGTATTGAATGGTCTGATCCGCCGGAAAATGTAATGGAAGCTTTGAGAAGCCATCCTAAATTCAAGAAAAATTTTGGGGATACTCCTAAGAATGAGATCTCTATTTCTACCCGTGTTTTCACTAAAAAAGCAGTCGGCCGTATATTAAAAGCTTCTTTTGAATATGCCAGGAAGAATGGTTACAAATCAGTGACTGTTTGCGAAAAACCAAATGTGCTCCGGGAAACATCAGGTATGATGTATAAAATGGCTAAGGAAATGCAGAAAACTGAATATCCTGAAATAGAATTGTGGAACACCAATGTGGATGCACAAATGATGTGGCTTACCAAAAATCCTGAAACCTATGGCGTTATTGTTGCTGGAAATCTTTTTGGAGATATTATTTCTGATGGTTTTGCAGGACTGATCGGAGGTCTGGGCTTTGCTTGTTCAGCACAGTACAATCCTGAATCAGGTATTGGCGTTTTTGAACCTACACATGGTTCGGCTCCGAAATATGCCGATTATCCAATCTCAATCGTGAATCCTATTGCCATGATTGAATCCGCTTGTATGATGTTGGATTTCATTGGTGAGAAAGCCATTGCAAAGAAGGTCAGAAATGCCGTTGCAAAAGTGGTACAGGAAGGGAAAGTCCGTACCTACGACATGTTAAAGATGACAGGCAAAGCCGATGTTGTCGAAAAAGGCGCTGCTTCTACAGACGAGATGGCCGATGCCATTATTGCTAACTTGTAAGAAAATAATCAGCATATGGAGTGGTTTCCCTTTTTGGGGAAACTGCTCTATTTATCAATTCTTGAATCATGAATAACGAGGTATTACAACTTTGGCCTGAACTGGAGTGGATTCAGGATCCGTCTCTGCGTGAAAAGACAGCTACTACCTGGGAACTTGCCCTGGGAAGAAGTGTTCTCACAGTGGATGACTTAAACCGGATTCCATTTACTTTGCTTGCCGGTCCCGATTTAAAAGTGACTTTTATGGAGCATAAAAGATCTGTGGTCCATATTGCAAGGGCAGCAGGATTGAAAATCAATGAAATGTATCATGGTGAGTTGCCTGTTGATATGGACGTTTTGGTTTCGGGAGCTATTTTAGTGGATGTTGGAAAACTTCTTGAATATGAATTGGATGAAAATGGAAATTCTATTCAGGGTAAATATGGAAAATATTTAAGACACCCATTTTCAGGGGTCAGTTTGGCTGAAGAGGCCGGAGTGCCGCCTCAGGTATGTCACATCATAGCAACCCACGCTGGCGAAGGTGATTTGGTAAAACGTACCACAGAAGCTATGTTAGTACATCATGCTGATTTTATGACTTTTCTTCCTTTTAAGGATAGGTTGAAAATCTGAGTTCATAAATTTTTATTGATTACCAGAGCGAAAAACTCATGCTCGAGGGGTAGGTAACCATACTCATAACAGAAATAATATATCTTACCTTCTTTGTTTTTGAAAACATGAGTAAAATATTTGAATTCAAAACCCCTTGAAAGCAAGGTTGACTTATTTGTTTTGGCTTTTCCTTCCGGATTTAATTCTTTTAATATACGGCGATTTTTTCGCAAAGCCCGGTCAATCTGTTTCATATAACCGGTTTCTTCCTTATTCAGTCTGTTGTTGTAAGTGTTTCTGCACTGGTCGGAACAAAACTTTTGGTCGATTCTGCCCAAAAGTTTTGCCCCGCATTCAAGGCAATGTCGGTCCATAATTGAAGATTTTCTCCAAAAATAAAAAAAATAAAAGAAAAATCTTACAAACCTGTGATCTGTTTTGCTATAATACGATTATCAAAAAAAGTGGGTATTAAAACCAGTTTATTGCCGGGAATATATCCTAAGTCCGCGGCATTAATTTTCTCTGCTGTTGTATTACTCAAAATCACAGATTTTTCATTAGGTGAAATAATTTGAATTTTCCCTGCCCAATCAGATACCAGATATTTTCCGTTTCCAAGTGGAACTAATCCGTCAATGCCACCCTTGTTTGGCACCAGTTTCTTTAGAGTCTTATTTGTTGGATCTACCTGGAGCAGATAATCGTCAGTTCCAACCAGTAGTTTTCCGTTTTCCCAGGCTAATCCGTTTGCTCCCTTCAATAAAGGATCTATTATCCAGGGATATAATCTATTATTGTCTAAAATATAAATTGCTCCTTTTTTTGTGTCAGTGACATAAATCATTCCATTGTCTCCAGTCTGAGTATCATTTAAGAATTCAGCACCCGGAGCCGGGTAAAAATTTACAATTTTTTGATTGCGTATATCAATTTCAGCAAGACGGTCGATATCTGTAACATACAAATATTGGCCTTTCATGGCCATGCCTTTTGGAGCATTAAGTCCCTGTTGTACCCATTTTAATTTTATTATTTTTCCGTCAGGATTCAGTAAGGAAATAAAACCGTTGCCATCCTTTTTAGTTGGATTTCCGTTAATATTGGAGACATAAATAAGGTTGTCCTGGCTGTTGTAAAAAACAGATTCCGGTGTTTGCATAACACGGGGAGTCTCCCAAACAGGTTCTAAAGATTGGGCTGTCATAATTAGCGGTAGACAGATCCCAAGAAGAAAAATGAGCTTTTTCATAGTTTTTGCTTTTAAAGAAAAGGTAACCCGAAATTAATAAAAATTTGCGCATTACGAAAGGACTGATCTTTTTAAGAAAAACTTTTACAGGGAAAGAATAGGATTTAAGCTTGTGGATCAGGCTTTTAATTCGAACAGTGTTATTTCCGGAAGAATACCTATTCTTCCTGGATAACCAATGGAGCCAAGTCCCCGGTTTACGTAGATGCGTCGTCCGGTGTTCTGATCTTTATATAGCCCGGCCCATTCACGATAGAGATATTGAGCCGGACTCCATTTGATTCCCTTCATCTCAATACCGAACTGGAAACCGTGAGTATGTCCTGAAAGGGTTAAGTCCATATCATAGTTTTCAGGAACTACCACATAATCCCAATGAGTAGGATCGTGACTTACTAGCAATTTAAAGATATCATCATCAAGTCCTAAAGTTGCTTTCTTAAGATCGCCACGTTTTGGAAAACGGGCATGAGAGCCCCAGTTTTCAACTCCGATTAAAGCAATCTGTGAACCTTTTCTCTCCAACTTCACATGACGATTATTCATAAGTTTCCATCCGATGCGTTTATAAAAAGCAAACAACTGGTTCAGGTTTTGTTGTTTGGCAGCTGCGCTGGGCCAACTAACATAATCACCATAGTCGTGGTTGCCAAGAGTACAGTATACACCCATCGGAGCAGTAACCTTTTTAAGAACGTCTTCAAACTTGAAAGCCTCTTTGGTGGCAAAATTCACGAGGTCTCCTGAGAATATCACAAGATCAGCTTTTAGGCTGTTTATCATTTTTACAGCTTCTTCCAGCGGTTTTAATGATGTCCAGGTTCCGAGATGTAAGTCGGATATCTGGAGTACTTTAAATCCGTCAAAACCTACCGGGAGACGATCAAAATGGATTTGTTTTTTTATGATATTGAAATCGTAAACCCATTTGAACATACCTGTGAGCATGGTGCCAAACACCATTCCTCCCGTAAGGTATCCCAAATACTGAAGAAACTTGCTACGGGTAATTCCGTTTTCGGTTTTCACCAGTTCGCGCCGTTCTTCTTTTTTAAAGAATACTGGAAGCCTCTGGACCAACCTTACAAGGTCGGCGATGACGAGGAAAAACATCGGGAACAGTTTGGCTGCATAAAAGACAAGAATAAAACCTACCCAATACGTTTTAAATGCGTCATTCCAGTCGATAATTGGTTTAATGACTCCCCCCGCAATCAGAAATACCACCATCATCAGGGGTAACCAAAAAATAAAAGTAATGGTCTTTTTAAGCCATAACTGATAGCTGAAAATGGTTTTCCTGACAGCGGACCATAAATAAAGATCCATAAAAAGGAGGACCACAAAAATCAGATACCGTCCTGTGTAGGCAGGCATTTCGTGGGCAAATAAAAAGTAACCAGCTATAAGAGCTAGTATTATAGAAAAAGAAACAACTTTAGACTTCATTAGCAAATTAAGAGATGTGATATAGAGTTAAGATGCCTGCTCCTTGATGTAATTCACCAGACCGTGGGATTTGAAAATACCCATCAGTTTTTCGGGCAGGGGTGCAAAAGTAAAATCTTTGTTATTAATAGATACAATTCCTTTAGTAAAGTCAATTTCAACACTGTCACCAGGCTGATAAGCATCTACAGCTTCAGGTAACAGAATAATAGGCAATCCCTGATTTACCGATGAACGGTAAAAAATCCGGTTAACAGATTTGCAAATCACTGCTTTCACACCGGCATGAGCCAACCCGACGGCAGGATGTTCGCGTGAGCTGCCACAACCGAAATTTGAACCTGTAATGAGTATATCGTCCGGCTGAACACGTTCTGTAAAATTCACATCAAAACCTTTAAAAAGGTGAGGCATTATCTTTTCCGGTTCTGAGCTTAGTACACTGTAGGTCATATTTCCGGCAAACATTTGATCTGTATTCAGATCGTTGACATCTTTATAGTTCCACACTCCGTTAATCCTTCTGTTGTCATCTTCAGCAATGGTAACAGTGTGATTTTCTTCAACAGAGTAGGGGAACTTTTCATCAGTTTCAATACCACGGGGGTCAACAATTTCTCCTGCCAGAGCCGAATACGCTACAGTAGTCGGAGAAGCCAGGTAAACAAAGGATTCATTGTTCCCCATACGGCCTTTGAAATTCCTGTTTGCAGTCGAAATTACGTTATAACCGTCTGCAGGTATTCCTTGTCCGGTTCCCAAACATGGTCCACAGGAAGCTGAAAGTACATTAGCACCGGCTTCCAGGAAGATTTCAATAAGTCCTTCCCGCATGGCTTGCAGATAGATCTTTTGTGATGCTGGTACCACAACCATCTGAAAACCTTCGGGAAGTTTTTTGCCTTTTAAAACAGCTGCTGCTTCACGCAGATCATCGATCCTTCCGTTAGTGCAGGTTCCGATGAGAGCTTCCTGCAATTTGGTACCACGGACTTCAGCCACAGCTTTTACATTATCTACCTGATGCGGTGCGGCAACAACAGGGAAAATTTCCGACAAATCTATTTCAAGTGTTTTAACATATTCAGCACCTTCATCAGCCCAGACACCATCACCTCGCCAGGAATTACCCAGATACTCTTTCAACACTTCGTCCAAGGGGAAAACAGCGTTTTTTGCACCCATCTCAGAAGCGAGGTTGGCTAGTGTCATTCGTTGTGAAACAGTGAGCGTTCTAACACCTTCACCGTGAAATTCAATGGAGAGATAATCAGCTCCGCTGGCACCAATCATGCCAATAATCCACAGTGAAAGATCCTTGGCAAATACGCCTGGTTTTAATTTGCCGCGAAGGGTGATTTTCATGGAACCCGGAACGCGAAACCATGTTTCACCTTGTTTCCACAATCCGGCAGCTTCGGTGCGATCGATCCCTGCAGCAAAAGCATTAAATGCCCCTGCAGTGCAAGTGTGGCTGTCGCTTCCGACAACCACCATCCCCGGCAAAGCATAATCAGCCATAATCTGATGACAGATTCCTTTACCTGCATCATGAAATTTAGTGATTCCTTGCTCACGAACAATTTCCCTTATCTGCTGATACTGATTTGCCAGTTTAGCAGAAGTGGGTGGTGCATTGTGATCAAGCACAATCAACAGTTGATTAGGATCATTCACTTTCTCGCCATTCATTTTGCGGAAGGTGTTGAAAATTGAAGCGCTGTTGTCGTGGGTGAGGATTAGATCCGGTTTCTTGAATACGATGCTGCCCTGTGGTGCATCGAATATTTTTTCAACGAAAGTCTTACCAACCATAAGCCTTGGTTTTTCGTATTTTTTTGTCAGATAATATCTCAAACAACTTTCTCCCAAGCCCTTAGAAATTTGGCGGCAAAGGTACGAGTAATTTACTTACGTGATTTACTTTTATGAAATTGAATTTTAAATTAAGATTTTTTGAGGAAATGAATGCGTTTGGAGTTACTGACTAACATGGTTTCTTTCATAACTTTGAAACTGGATTGAATATTCAAAAAAAATACTATGGCAGCAGATAAAGTAAAAATAAGTGAGAAACTTTCTTTATTTCATGATCACTGGAGTCCGAAAATTGTTGGTGAGCTGAACGGGCAGCATGTGAAACTTGTGAAATTCACAGGCCCTTTCATTTGGCACAAGCACGATGCAGAAGATGAAATGTTTTATGTGCTGGACGGAACCCTGAAGATCGAGTTCCGGGATAAAAATGTAGAATTGCAGAGAAATGAATTTATCATCATCCCCAGGGGAGTTGAACACCGGCCGGTGGCGGAGAAAGAGGTATCTGTTATGCTGTTTGAACCCGTATCTACTTTGAACACGGGCGACAAAAATGACGAACTAACTAGGGAGAAGCTGGAATGGATATGAGTTTTTGCAGTTGCGTTAACTGGCTTAACCTAGAAGAAACTCAGATACTATCTGTCTTATGATTCAGCTAATTGTAAATTATAAATAAAGAATTTGATAATTAAATTTCTCTTAACAAAGGGATGAACAAAAAAGTGTTTCTTTGACAAAACCAAGT
>JACZJI010000156.1 GCA_014860665.1 Bacteroidales bacterium
TTTGTACTCATTCCTTCTAAAAGGTCGGGTTTGCGTACTGCCCTTAGCAAAGATATAGTAAGGCAATATTTAAGGCAAAGTTAAACCGGGGTTCATTCGTTTTTATTCGAAGGAACTTCGAAGGAACCTCGGCTAAACCTCGGTTTAATCATAGCTTTACTATGGCCTTGCCTCGGAGCGGGTTCCTATGAAAGGAGGTGCTAAATCTGATATCCTTAGTGGAATAAAAAAAAATGCAGAAAAACTATTGGCTGATAGGAGATTGGTTTTCCAACATTATTTGAAAACTTGTTTATTGATAGAATTCAATGCATCACAGGACTCCGTGACTAATTTGGAAATCAGATAAATACTATGTGTGACAAAATTACAAAATGTAATTTTTCTATAATAGAAACCATAAACGATAAATTGAAACCATTTGTCAGATTGAACACTCCGGACGCAGGAGCATTACCAACTATTTTATCAAATAGGGTTCCGGTTACAGCTCAACTCGTTTTTTTTAATCTAATCCTTTGCTTATATCGAACACAGGTTATTAGGTAATCATATTTTTTCCACTTAAGTCATTTCTTCAAAGACTTTGCAGCTTGAGAACACACTGCAACGCTAAACGATTTCCGGGAAAATGAACCCCCAAAAATGGTTTAAGAAATGATGCATCCTGAAAATAAATTACTTTTTCTTAGCCTTTTTTTCCCTTTTTTCAGCTTTCTTTTCTTTGGGAGTTTTGAGAGGCTCTTTTTTGACATTTTTCTTTGCGTCTTGTGACTTTGCCATGATGTTATTTTTTAGATAATTATGATGTTAATACGCGGATTGCGATCAGTTGGTAAAGCTACATTTAATTTGTGAATGAACTTCGAAAGCTTATTCATTGTCTTTCATTAGTACAATGCTAAACGGGATTACTTATTAATGCCAGTGAGGTGCGTGCCCCTGACCCGTTATATCTGTTATTCATTAAGCAAGTGATTCCGAAACAAGCTGAAAAACCTGATTATAAGTTGACAAAGTGTTAAAAAGGTGTTAAATTTACAATAAAATTATAACCCACTCATGGAAACAAAATCATTCAATAAATGGGGCCTGCTGGCCGTTAATGGAATTATTGCCCTTGTTTTTGGCGCACTGGCTATTTTTCTTCCGGGGCCTACGTTGCTTACGGTGGTAACTTATTTCGGAATCGTTATTTTGCTGTTAGGCATTGCCATGCTTATAGCTGTCATCAACAACATCCGTCATCATCTGAGCTATGGCCTGGATCTGGTGGAAACCTTGTTTTTACTCGTCATAGGGTTTTTACTGACCTTCTATTCTCAAAAGTCCCTGCAGGTGTTTGTCATCATTATTGGGAGTTGGGCTGTATTATTGGGTTTATTACAGCTAATAATTTCTTTTAAGATTGATCCCGGATTAAGAAATAAAAAGACTTTACTGATCAATGGGGGAATTAGCCTTGTTTTCGGGGTTATTTTGTTTTTTAACCCGTTTCAGGCAGCCAAATTTCTTCTCGTTATAAGCGGAATACTCGCTATTTTTATGGGCATCCTTTTGATTAGCGTAGCTTTAAAGATGAAGAATTTCAAGGGTTGGATTGAAGAAAAGACTGATCTGTAGGAGTTGCTCCATTTCCTCATCAGAGTATCGCAAACATGCCTTGACAAAAGGCTTCATTATCCCCGATGAGCAAACCTGCAAGAAAGGTCATAATTCCAGACCCAAACTTCAAAAGTTTCTATTACAAAACATACAAGGTAAAGAGTGCTTGCATTTACAGTGGAATTGCTACCGAATTTTGAAAAGGGCCGTGAAATTTTTTCACGGCCCTTTTCATTTTACAGACTTTTTGGTCAGAAACAGGTTAAGTTTCTGAATAGATTAAACAGTCTTTATTTCAAATATTTCACAAACCAGTCGACCCATTTTCCGTAAATGTCGGTTGTCCGGACAATGTCGCTGGGAAAGTGAGTGTCGGCAGGATACACATAGAATTCTACAGTTACTCCGTTATCCCGTAAAGAGTGGAACATTTCATAGCTGTTCACGATAGGAACATTCGGGTCACCGGCATCACCCATGATCAGCGTCGGTGCTTTTACACGGGTTGAATATGCGATAGGAGATTGATCACGCCAGATTTTCCAGTATTTCTTAGCCCATGGGGATCCTCCGAAGAAATAAAGATCGCCTTTCTGATAGTAAGCAATGGTGTAGTCCATCACCCAGTCGTTCAGTGCGGCACCGGAAACGGCAGCCTTCCATACTTCGGGATAGTATCCGATCAGCCAGGAAGTCATATAGCCACCGTACGACCATCCGCTGACACCAATACGGCTCTCATCCACAATGCCCATATCTTCCACTTTTTTTACACCGGCCATCACATCTTCACCGGGCCCTTTACCGGTATTTCTGTAAATGGCATGCTGGTAAGCATCTCCCAGGTTGGTGCTGCCGCGGTAGTTGGGTTCGAAAACCAGAAAACCTTTCGCTGCCAGCAGTTGTGTCAGCGGAGAGAACGATAAGGTGGAAGCGGCTTCGGGCCCACCATGGATAACCAAAACCATGGGATATTTTTTGCCTTTTTCAAAATGGGTGGGATAGGTCAGCACGCCGTCTTCATCGAAACCGTCAGGTCCTTTCCAGTTAACGCCCACCGATTTTCCAAGTGACAGAGAGTCGGCAAAATCATTCAGATGTGTCAATTGTTTGGGTTGTGCAGAAACAGAGCTCATATAGTAAAGTTCTGTCGGATGTTCAGGCGTGCTTCCTGTAAAGACAAATGAACCGTTGTGGGAAAAAGAAAGGCTCCAGGAAGAAATATCGATATCATCCAGATTCAGCTGTTTGGAACTGCCGTCCAGAGGCAGCTCCCAGGCAACGGTGTGGGTCCCCTTTTCGGCTGCCAGCAGCAGCGTGTTTTGTCCGGGAATCCACACAAAGTTGTTGATGTTCCTGTTCATGGCGGCCGTTATATCAGTGATTTTTCCATCTTTCAGTATGTAAACAGCATTGCCGTTATTCTGATCTCCGTTTCGCGGTCTTGAAAATGCCAGCACGGAACCATTGGGTTCATATTTGGGCGTGGACGACCCCTGGTCTGAAACCAGTGTATCGATTTTTCCTGTGGCCACATTCACTTCTCCTAAAACAGAGTGCCATGCGTTCCCTTCCCAGACATCAGGGAATTGTTGAAAAACAATGGATTTACCATCCGGAGTCCATGCAGGCTTTGATATGCTTCCCTGATCGGTACCTAAACTCCAACTGCCGGAGGTCAGGCGTTTGGCGTCTTTTCCGGTGGAGGAAACCAACCACAGGTGCCAGGGTTCTATTGCAGCACGCACTTCATAGTTATTATCCGTAACCTTAAATGCATCTTCATGGTGTTTTATCTGCTTTGGATTGGGAATTGTATCCTGTGCAATGTAAGCAATCTGTTTTCCGTCAGGACTCCAGGAATAGAGATCTACTCCGGTTTTGGAATCGGTTACCCGGATGGCATCACCACCATCCATGGGCATCACAAAAACCTGTGCCCTGTCGGTTGCTCCGTCGTGAGCCAGAAAAGCCAGTTTGGTTCCGTCGGGCGACCAGCTTAATTCAGAAATTCCTTTACGCTGATATGTGATGCTGCGACTCGAAGCATCTGAACAATTAATCAGTTCAATTTGTTGTTTACTTTTATCATTTTCCCAATCGGCACGCGAAACTATTACAGCGACCATTTTCCCGTTTGGTGAAATTTTGGGATCTGACAGCCGGACCATCTTCCGTACATCCTTTAGTTGAAAACTTTCTTTTTTAACCTGAGCTGTTGCTGCCACAGACAATAAAGCCAGGCTGAGCATCAGAAAGGCATTCCTGTACATTTTCATAATATTTCGATTAATTAAAGTTAAAGTTGAAATGAACTAGCGAATCACAAAAGTAAAAATATAAAACATCGAAAGGCTATTCTTCCGGCTTCATATCCTTTACACGTAGTTGGAGGGAAGTATTTCCCTGCCAGATGTTTTCGTCGATATGATAACAGATACTGAAAGCCTTACCTCTTTCAAGTTCTTCCAGATAGTGTCCGAAGTTAAATGCGATGGCTTTTAACGGGTTTCCGGAATGATCCTTATGAACGACTTCAAACTTCAGATGTTTTTGATCGCCATTTTTACCGACTACCTTTGCGAATCCTGTGTCTATCACGTTTTTGGACATAAAGACAGGGGGCATATTTCCGGGACCAAAAGGAGCAAACTGATTTAGTATTCTATAGAATTTGGAATTTATATCACTGAAAAAGAGTTCTTCATCAATTTCTATTTCAGGAATCATTTGCTCTTCCAGAAGGTTTTGCCGGGCATAAGCTTCAAAAGCTTCGGAAAATGCTTCAAAATTTTCCGGCTTCATAGCCAGTCCTGCAGCATAAGTATGCCCTCCGAAATGCTCCAGCATGTGGCTGCATGAATCGATAGCATCGTAAATATCAAATCCTTTGATGGAACGTGCCGAGCCGGTAATCATTCCATCGGAAAAAGTCAATATGATAGTAGGTTTGTAATAGTTTTCCAACAACCGTGAAGCAACAATTCCGATAACCCCTTTGTGCCAGTGCGGCTGATAAAGGACTGTGGTTCTTCGTTGCTTCAACGTTTCATTGTTGTTGATCATATCGATGGCTTCCTGGGTCATCTGCTTGTCAAGGTCGCGGCGCGTTGAATTCAACACATTGATTTCGCCTCCTAGCTTGGTAGCATAATCGCTGTTGTTGCTGATAAGTAACCTTACAGAGTCCGTTGCATCTTTGATTCTTCCGGCCGCGTTGATCCTTGGGCCGACTGCAAAGACCAGGTCGTTGACAGTGATCTCACGGTCAAAGATATTTTTCGATTTCCCTTTGCCTTTCTTTACCACCATTCCTGAAGATTCCAGAACGGAAAGAATGCCGTGCCGGGGCGATTCGTTGATCTGTTTCAAACCATAATAGGCAAAGATTCTGTTTTCTCCCGTAATGGGGACAATATCAGCGGCAATGCTGACTGCCAGTAAATCCAGGCTGGAAAAAATCTTTTCCTGATCGATTTCCAGACTTGCTGCCAGTGCCTGGGTCAGTTTGAATCCTACACCCGCGCCGGAAAGTTCTTTAAAAGGGTAGTGACAGTCTTCCTGTTTCGGATCGAGAACAGCGACAGCTGCAGGAACTTCTTCCCCGGGACGGTGATGGTCTCCGATAATAAAGTCAATTCCTTTTTCGGTGGCATATTCTACTTTTTTGATGGCTTTTATCCCACAGTCCAGCGCAATGATTAATTTCACATTGTGCTCAAAAGCCGTGTCGATTCCTTTGTAGGAAATGCCATATCCTTCACTGTATCGGTCCGGAATATAAAACTCAATTTTCTTGTATACATTCTTGAGAAAAGTGTACACCAAAGCCACTGCTGTAGTTCCGTCCACATCATAATCGCCATAGATCATAATGTTTTCATTATTGTTCATGGCACGTAAAATCCGGTCAACGGCTTTGTCCATGTCTTTCATCAGAAAGGGATCATGCAGCTCTTCAAGGGAGGGACGAAAAAATGCCCTGGCGTCGTCGTATGTGTAAATACCGCGTTGAACCAGCAGGTTTGACAGGACCTTGCTGATTCCCAAAGACTCTGAAAGGTTGTCGACGCTATCGTCGTCAGCCTTTTCTTTGATTTTCCAACGGTATTCCATGAAAAAGAAATTTGGCTCGTAAAGGTAACAATTTTAACAGAAGCAAGGGGGAAGTCAGCGCCTAAAATGCTTAAAATACATAAAGTGCCTAAGGCTAGTGAACTAGAGTATAGAAATAATGTTTTTAAATTTTAAGGGCCTAAAAATCTCTAATAAAGAAAGTTGTTGTAAGGATATTTTTTTGCATGAATTCCCTGAATATAATCGTAGAGTAGCTTTTTAAATTCATCGTAGTTTTCTTTGGTCGTGGCAGAAATAAAAATACAGGGTTGGTTCTTGTGTGCCATCCAGGTAGCTTTAAGTTCTTCCAGTGTGGGTTGCATGTGCTCTTCTTCTGAAAGGTCGTGCTCTTCTTTTTCCAGGATCCGGAAATTGTCAATCTTATTGAAAACCATAATAATTTGCTTGTCACCGGCACCGATCTCTGCCAGGGTCTGAGTCACTGTATTGATTTGATCTTCAAATTCCGGATGCGAAATATCCACTACGTGAATCAAGATATCTGATTCGCGGACTTCGTCCAGTGTGGATTTGAAAGATTCCACCAGTCCATGAGGCAGCTTCCTGATAAACCCGACGGTGTCAGACAGAAGAAACGGAAGGTTTTCAATTACGACTTTTCGGACTGTGGTATCCAGGGTGGCAAACAGTTTGTTTTCGGCAAAAATGTCCGACTTGCTCAACAGGTTCATCAATGTGGACTTTCCCACATTGGTATAGCCAACCAGTGCCACCCGTACCATAGCCTGACGACTTTTACGCTGGGTTATCTTCTGCTTGTCGATTTGTTCCAGCCGTATTTTCAGCAGTGCGATTTTATCCCGGATGATCCGTCGGTCTGTTTCGATTTCCGTTTCCCCCGGACCGCGAAGTCCGATACCTCCGCGTTGGCGTTCCAGGTGTGTCCACATCCGGGTCAGACGTGGTAACAGATATTGATACTGTGCCAGTTCTACCTGCACTTTAGCGTGTGCTGTCCGTGCCCTTTTTGCAAAAATATCCAGGATAAGGTTGGTACGGTCCAGGATTTTGCAACCCAAAGCTTTTTCGAGATTTCGCAGTTGCGAAGGCCCCAGCTCGTCATCTATCACTACCAGATCTATGTTCTCAGCTTTTATGTATTGGAAAAGCTCTTCCAGTTTACCGGTCCCTACATAAGTATGCGGATTAGGATATTCCAGTTGCTGGACGAAACGTTTTACCGTAATTCCGCCTGCTGTGTCCAGGAGAAACTCCAGTTCATTAAGATATTCATCCACCTTCTTTCTCGATTGTTGAGGTGTGGCTATCCCAACCAGTATGGCTCTTTCCGGCTGAATGTCCTGTTGATTGTATTCCAAGGCGATAATTAGTTTTAAACCTTTACAAAGTTATGAAATAGAGGAGTGTTTGGTACCCGTGTTGATATAATAAAGCGTCGCAGGATCTCATTTCCGGCAACATCCGGATATGAAATGTCCCGATTAGTAAATTTTTCTGAAACCAATGATCTCACGGACTTCACGCATGGTTTTCTGTGCATTGGCACGTGCCTTTTCAGCGCCCAGATTCATGACTTTCCTGAGATACTCATCGTTGGAGGAAAGCTCTTTGATTCTTTCACCGAAAGGTTTTGTAAAGGCAACAATGTCTTCTGCCAGTTGCTTTTTCAAATCTCCGTAACGGATAGAACAATTGTTATACTGATCTTCGAAATATTGAACCACATCCGGTTTGGAAACTACTTTGAGCAGTGTGAAAAGATTTTGCACCGGTAGCGATTTTTCCTGATTAGGTTCGGTCGGACCTGAATCACTTACGGCTCGCATCACTTTCTTACGAATGGATTTTTCTTCTTCATTCAGGAAAATGGCATTGCCTTCGCCTTCCGATTTACCCATCTTTCCGCTTCCATCCAGTCCCGGAATTTTAACCAGCTCATTACCGAAATTGTAAGCTGTCGGAATAGGGAAGAAATCTACTTCATACATTGTATTGAATCGGCGTGCATAAGTTCGGGTCATTTCAAGATGCTGCTCCTGATCTTTTCCCACAGGTACTTTGGTTGCTTTTTGTATAATAATATCGGCAGCCATCAGTGTAGGGTAGGTGAGCAACCCTGCATTTACATTGTCAGGACTTTTTCTGGCTTTTTCCTTGAAAGTAGGAACCCTTTCCAGCTCTCCCAGATAGGCATTCATATTGAGGAAAAGATATAGTTCGGCGATTTCGGGAATATCGCTCTGCAGATACAAAGTGGCCTTTTCAGGATCAAGTCCTGCGGCCAGATATTCAATAAAAATCTGCCTTGCATTACCCTGCAGATTGGCCGGATGCGGATGCGTGGTCAATGAGTGATAATCAGCAATAAAGAAATAACACTCATGCGTTTCCTGCATTTTAAGAAAATTCTTTACCGCACCAAAATAATTTCCGAGATGCAGATTGCCTGTAGGCCGTATCCCGCTTAAAACTATGTCTTTATTTTCCATGTGGCAAAAATAGTAAAAAACAATAGCTGTTAGATTTATAAAATAAAGGAGACTGTATAAAGAATGAAGTGTGGTTTTTGTCGCAAAATTGAAGTAGCACTGATAATTTGCCGGGAAAAATGTTAATTAAAACATTTATAATAATAAATGATTGATCTTGTGCTTACTTTTGTTGACATTTCAAGATTGTTGGGTCATGAAAACATCAAATATAAATAAGCACCTTAATCTATTTTTTAACGGTATAATGATGCTGGTAATTGTTTTCTCACTTTCTATCTTTTTGTCCTCGTGTACTAAGAATAGCATTACTAGTTCCACGTTTTTACCTACACCTGTTTTAAAACAGGTCATTATGTATAATAGTTCATATAATCCGCAGACGGTGACTGTAAGTCAGGGAACCACAATAATCTGGATCAACAGTGATCCCTATGACCATACGATAACAAGCGGAACTCCCGGTCATCCCACGGGACTTTTTGATAGCGGAGATATTACACCACACGGAGAGTATAGCTATACGTTCGATAGTATTGGCACTTACGACTATTACTGTAAACTTTATCTTGACAAAATGACCGGGACGGTTATTGTGAAATAAGAGGGTTGGAACTAAATAATGAAGAATTTCTTTAATACCGTCGTCCATCGGGATCTGTTTTTTCAAATTCCCGATAGCAATGGATGTGTTGTTTTCTACTTTTCCGACGGAGCAGTCCGTTTTACAACACAAATCTTTCGTGGTTTTAATTATACCAATAAAAATGGATAATTTTGAATCTTAATTGAGCCTGCAATTTTTGATGAGAATGTGAAATGTGGGAATGTAATAACCCGCTAAGTGGTCTGATACGAAAGCAGGTTTTGATTATTATCTGTTATGAATGATTTTCTTTCAAAAAATAATTTTCTGACTTTAAAGGATCTTCATCCTACAACTCAAAAACTGATTCTTTCCCGGACATTCAGGAGCATCGGTCAGGGAGCATTGGTGGTGGATATGACATTGTATCTTGATGCATTGGGATGGAAAGCATTCCACATCGGATGGGTATTGAGTGTAGCCGGTCTGTTTGGAGCATTGTTAAGTCTGGGCATTGGTGTCACCAGCGATCGTCTGAAGAGGAAACCTTTTTTGATTGTTTATGAGAGCATCATTTTTCTCTGCAGCCTTGCAGCACTGCTTACAGCGCATGTTTTGATACTTACATTGGTTATTATTATTGCCGGTTTCGGGCAGGGTGCAGGAGGTGCCGCCGGACCTTTCTCCCCGGCCGAACAAGCCTGGCTTGCTGAGCAGGTGGCGCCTGCTAAAAGGGGAAGGGTGTATAGCCTGAATGCCGCATTTGGATTCTTCGGGATGGGAATAGGTGCTTTGCTGGCCATGATTCCTGCCATTTTGCACGTTCTGGCAACCGGAAGCAAGTTGTCAGCTCCGGTTGATGCGGCCGCCTACCGTCCGTTGTTTATTGTTGTGATGATGGCGACCCTGGCAAACCTCTGGCTGATTACACGGGCAAAGGAGCAATACAACGGGGCAAAAGAGGTCAGGGTTTTAAAAAAGGATGCTGTCGAAATGAAGATCAGGCGTCAGGAAAATAAAATGCTCACCGGACTTGCCATCCTCAATTCGTTTAATGGCCTGGCGATCGGACTTACTTCGCCATTGATTTCCTATTGGTTTTTGCTAAAGTTTGATAAGGGACCGGCAGCTATTGCGCCCATGATGGCGGCAACATTTTTTATTACCGGAATTTCTTCGGTTTATACAGGGAGAATCAGCGAGAAAATAGGGATTGTGAAGTCGGTGGTACAGATGAGGCTGGTTGGGCTTTTCCTGATGATATTGCTCCCACTGGCTCCATTTTACTGGCTGGCTTCCCTGATTTATATCCTGCGTTCAGCATTTAACCGGGGTACGGCCGGCAATCGTCAGGCGTTGACCATTGGTCTGGTAAGGGAAAAACGAAGAGGTTTTGCCACCAGTTTGAACTCAGTTTCCATGCAGGTTACAAGGTCAGCAGGGCCTGGAATAGCGGGACTCTTATTCAGTGCCGGCATGCTGGAATTTCCATTTTTTGCCAGCGCTTTTCTTCAGGGAATTTATCTGGTTTTATACGGCCGTTTCTTCCGCAATCAAAATATGCCCGGACAGGAGACAAAAGAAGTGCCTAAAGTGAACTAGAGTTCATAAAGTATACTAAAGTTGTTTGTTACTGTTTGCAAAAACACTTAAGCGCACTTTAGTTCACTTTAGGCACTAAAACTACAGATCCTTTTTCACAAGATAGAAGTCCACCTTTTCAGGATATTTCTCCTGCTGCCTGGTCTTTAAACCATCCAGGTCTACCGGTGGCGGTACAATAACACGATCGCCTTTTTTCCAGTTCAGCGGCAGTGCAACCTTGTGCAGATCGGCTGTCTGTAAGGCTACCAGTACTCTCAGTATCTCATCCATGTTTCTTCCCACGTTGAGCGGATAGTACATGATAAGCCTGATTTTCTTTTTCGGGTCGATGAAAAAGACAGCCCGCACAGCAGCAGTCAAACTTTCGTTGGGTTGCAGCATTCCGTATAGTTTCGATACTTTCATGTCGATGTCAGCGATGATGGGAAAATCAAAAAGGACACCGGTTCTTTCATATACGTTGTTTACCCACGCTATGTGTGAGTGAATGCTGTCGATGCTCAATCCCATCAGCTCAGTGTCCAGTGCGTCGAATTCGTTTTTACGGGTAGCAAAACCGCTCATTTCCGTGGTGCAAACCGGTGTAAAATCGGCAGGATGTGAAAAAAGGACCACCCATTTGTTTTTGGCGTACTCCGAAAATTTGATTTTTCCTTTGGTGGTTACTGCTTCAAAGTCAGGAGCAGCGTCCCCGATGCGGGGCATAAAATTTACTTCTTGTTCCATGGTGATTTGTTTTTTAATGATTAATAAATTTCTTTACTGTACTGATAATAAGTTTTATCAGCAGCTTCCAATGGGCTCCTCTCAGATTGGTATAAAAGAATTGATAGTCGATATAGCCTGACTTTCCAGTGAAATCCCATTCTGAGGGGAGTTTAATTTGAATAGTGTCCATAATGAGTAGTATTGGTAGTTTAAAAAAGTAATCTCAGCTTTCAGGCAATGCTTTTGTTCAGGAAAGCACTGTACATCCAGATCAGTTTTTCCTGTTCACGTATATAATCGCTCATCAGGCTGTTGGTTCCCTCGTCCTTTGCTTCTGCCGATAAATCAAGCAGTGCCCTTTGTCTCTTAATGAGGCTGGAAAGGCCTTCGATAATGTCATTTACGTCTTTCATTCCGTCTGAGGTCTGCGACGCTTCCAGGATACCTGCAATTTCAAAATATTTACTGTAGCGGTATTCCGGTGTAGATCCCAATGTTAGGATGCGTTCGGCAACTTCGTCTATTTTCAGCTGGAGATTATTGTACAATTCCTCAAATTTGAGGTGCAGTTCAAAGAATTTGTCTCCCCGGATGTTCCAGTGAAACCCTCTTACGTTGGTGTAGAAAATCTGGTAGTTTGCCAGTAGTTCATTTAGTCCGTTGGCAAGGCTTTTTGCCTTTTTCTTGTCAATTCCTATAGTATTCATCTTATTGATAGTTAATAGTTTTCTTTATAAAATTACAGCACAAAGGTCAGATAAATGTGTATATCAGTCAAATCGATTGTTTTTATATTAAGATAGAAATTATCTATATTTGTCATATGATTACACTCATTCAAATGGAATATGCCGTGGCGGTGGATACCTATCGTCATTTTGCTACGGCGGCTGAAAAATGCTTTGTTACACAGCCTACACTGAGTATGCAGCTTAAGAAGATGGAAGACGAACTCGACATCGTTCTGTTCGATCGCACCAGGCAGCCTGTGATTCCTACTGAAGCCGGGGCGAAGATCATAGAACAGGCCCGCATTATTTTGCAGGAAGCCCAAAAAATCCAGTTGATAACCAACGATCTAAAAGCGCAGATTTCAGGTGAGTTACGCATTGGGATCATCCCGACTGTAGCGCCCTACCTGTTGCCTTTGTTTGCCGGTGAATACAAGAAAAGTTATCCCAACGTTCAAATGAAAGTCGAGGAACTCATTACGGAACGCATAGAAGAAAAGCTGGAAAAGGATCTGCTGGATGTGGGAATTGTAGTAACCCCTTTGCACAATCAAGGTTTCGTGGAGGAGCCGCTCTACTATGAAGAAATGATGATCTATTCCAATCCCAACCATCCGCTGGCAAGCAAACCGGTCATTCAGATTCAGGATATGGATTCACCGGAAATCTGGTTATTGAGCGATGGACATTGTTTCAGGAACCAGGTGATTAACCTGTGTGCACTTCATGATCTTTCATCCGACAAACTTCCTTTTGAATTTGAAGGTGGTTCGTTAGACACGCTCATTAAAATCATCGATAAAGAAGGAGGCTTTACGCTGATTCCCGAGCTGGCCGGAATAGAAATGCTGGAAAAAAAAGAAGATCAGATAAGGCATTTCAGCAACGCGCTTCCTTTGCGGGAAGTCAGTCTGATTTATACACGGCGATTTGCCAAAACCCGTTTGCTTAAATTGCTGGCCGAGAGCATCCGCAATGCGGTTCCTGAACACACACTGAGTAAAGACCGTGGTATGGTGGTGGAGTGGCGTTAGAAGGAAGTGCTTAAAGTGAACTAAAGTGCGCTAGAGTGCCTTAATTTGCAGGTTCTGGGGGGGGAAACGGAACCAAGCCAATGCCAACGCTAAAGCTTACAGCCAAACAAGATAAATGAACTGAAAGGATAAATTCCAGCCCTACTCCCAAACTTTACGGACTTTATGAACTTCTATGTTGAAAAACAAACAAAATGCTAAAATTTTTTCTTTTTCTCTTTCAAAAGCTTGTTTTTGTTTAATAAAAGAGAACTGTCAAGGCCGGAGCGAAGCGGAGTTCATTTTAGCCTTGACGGGGCTA
>JACZJI010000157.1 GCA_014860665.1 Bacteroidales bacterium
AAAATGAAATATAGAAATGATTCTTTTCTCGGGCACTGCATAACACTTGGCTTAACGGTGCTTTTGGTTTTTCTGTCTGCACCCGTTTTTTCACAAACCTATCTTAATCCGAAGGCTTCAGTGGAAGCTCGTGTCCAGGACCTGCTCAGCAGAATGACCCTCGACGAAAAAATAGGTCAGATGGTCCAGACGGAAAGAAATTATTCCAATGTCAATTCAGTCATTACAAATTATTTTCTGGGTTCTATTCTTAGTGGTGGCGGAAGTAGTCCGGGAAATTCAGCCCTGGATTGGGTAGACATGTACAACGGAATGCAGCGGGCTGCAATGGCAACACGATTGAAAATCCCTATTATTTACGGGATAGATGCCGTTCATGGGCACAACAATCTTTACGGAGCCACGATATTTCCGCACAACATTGGAATGGGATGCACACGCGATACCTTGTTGGTTGAAAAATGCGCAGCCGCCACGGCCATGGAAGTCAGGGCGTCAGGATTAAACTGGACCTTCAGTCCCTGTATCGCAGTAGCACGCGACATACGCTGGGGCCGAACCTATGAATCCTTTGGCGAAACACCTGAGGTAGTGTCCATGATGGCCGGCCCGGCGGTGAGGGGTTACCAGGGAGATACGCTGGGTACACCCTACCGTATTTTAGCCTGCGCCAAACATTTTGTTGCCGACGGAGGAACCCAGAACGGAATCAATGCCGGTAACGCTGTCATGAGCGAAACCACACTCCGGCAGATCCATTTGCCCGGCTATATCAAAGCCATCCAGGCAGGCGTTGGCAGCATCATGGTGTCCTTCAGCCAGTGGAACGGGGTGTATTGCCATGCCAACAAATACCTGATAACCGACCTGCTGAAAGGGGAACTGGGATTTAAAGGTTTTGTCGTTTCCGACTGGGAAGGAATCCACAACATTTCAGATAATTTTAAAACCAGTGTAAAACTGGGTGTCAACGCCGGTATCGACATGTTTATGGAGCCCAACAAGCCGCTTGATTTCATCAACGATCTCAAGGAACTTGTCAGCGAAGACAGCGTGTCGATGGATCGTATTAATGATGCAGTCAGCCGGATTCTGACCGCGAAATTCAAATTAGGCCTGTTTGAGAACCCTTATGCCAGCAGCGCACTGATAGACAGTATCGGTAACAAATACCACCGTGAGCTTGCCCGCCAGGCGGTGCGGGAGTCACTGGTGCTGCTCAAAAATGAAAACAACCTGTTACCTTTATCGAAGGTGAGCGGTAATATCCTGGTGGCCGGGGAAAAAGCCAACGACCTGGGAGCTCAATGCGGCGGATGGACCATTTCATGGCAGGGCAGTCTGGGTGAGATCACCAAAGGAACCACAATTCTGCAGGCCATACAAAATGTAAGAGGTTCAGCTCAGGTGATTTATTCTGCCAACGGTTTAACCTCCGGGAAACCCGATGTGGCCGTTGTGGTAGTAGGGGAATCACCCTATGCCGAAAGTGCCGGTGACAATCCGGACCCGACCCTGGGCACTGACGACATACAAACTATTGAAAATGTAAAAAGTTTGGGGATACCTTATGTAGTTCTCTTGCTATCCGGCCGCCCTCTGATAATCAATAATGTGCTGAACGATGCCCAAAGCGTGGTGGCCTGCTGGCTGCCCGGAACGGAAGGAGAAGGAATTGCCGATGTATTATTCGGCGATTATGATTTTACCGGCAAGCTATCACAAACCTGGCCCAATTCCATTTCGCAGGAGCCCATGAACTGGGGCGATGTGTACTATCAGCCGTTATTCCCTTACGGTTATGGGTTAACCTACGGTACCACCGGTGTCAGCCATTTAAAGCAGCCCTCTTTTACCGTCTATCCAAACCCTGCCGTGAAATTTATCAACGTCCGTTCCGTACATGGAGGCACACTGGAAATTTATGATCTTTATGGCCGGCGTGTTTTGAGTACAAACCTTGATACCCAGGAACAAAACATAAACATCAACGGGTTGAATACCGGGATGTACATAGTAAAATTCACTTCAAAAAGCGGCAAGGTATCCGAATCCAGGTTCGTTAAACAGGGCAGTTAAGCTGACACCCTGATTTCTGACATTGGCATTGGCGTTCCCCGACAGCTATCGGGTTTGGCCTGATTCCCCAACCCAAGACTTATAACCCGCTTTTATCTCTGTGACAGGTTTAAGAAAACTGACACAGAATTTTGAACACTCCCGATTCAGTCCACATCATTACTGGCGGGCGAATGTTTTACATGCCTTAAATACCCATCCCGGCAATCGTCCGCTTGTGCCATAATTCCCAGGTATTATATACCCCTTCATCTCTGCTTTAACACCGTCTTAATTCCCCTTCAACAAGCCCCAACCTCTCCTTAAACTCCCCCTGATCTCCCCTGAAACACGCCTGATGCTCCCCTGAAACTCTCCTTATTCTCTCCCTGGAAGTGGAGAAACAGGAATGAAAAAGGAAACTTAAACCGGCTTTAACATCACTTTGATAGCATGAAATAGCCATGAGCAATATTTTTCACAACAACCGAAATGATTATTCATGGCGTATTCCATCTGACCGATAAAATATAAAATTATAAACAGATGAAAAAAGGGTTTTCCGGAAAAAAAACGGAATCTGGGGCCCAAAAGAGGTTCAAATCCCGGTTTCTTTTGCGCGCTTTTGCGCGCTTTTGCATCCCTGAAAAAAAATATTTTAAACAAATTAAAAGAAAGATGACGCAAAAGGCAGCATTTTGATGCAAAAACGCTAATAACCAGTTAGATAACGTCGGGAATATAAATATTTATCTCAAATTTGATTTGATTTTACAGCTGCACAATAGTGTGCAGCATAACTTAAAAACCATTATAATATGGGAACTTTTAAAAATGGAGTCCTTGGAGGATTCTCTGGCAAAGTCGGCAGCGTAGTCGGCGCCACCTGGAAAGGCCAGAATGTAATGAAAATTATTCCGGCCTCAGTTTCTAATCCCCGTACCCCGCGCCAGCAGGCGGTTCGCAGCCGTTTCTCGATGATGGGGCACTTTTTGTCGACCCAGCGCAGGCTGGTGAGTGTCGGGTTTAAGGCGTATGCCGACACCAGCACCAGTTTTAATGCGGCTATGAAGTACAACCTGGCCCATGCCATTGCCGGGGAATACCCGGATCTGACCATCGACTTTAGTCAGGCAAGGCTCAGTATGGGACAACTTCCTGTCCCTTCGGACCTGGTGGCGGTTGTTTCCTCCGACAAGTCCATTACGCTGAACTGGACCGACAACAGTAGTATGGAACTGGCCAGCGCCGGCGATATCCTGATGGTGGGTGTGTACGATGCAGAAACCGGATCGGGCTATACCCTGTCCGGAAGTTACAAGCGTTCCGATGCCACCGGTCTCATTACCCTGCCCGACAACTGGGCCGGGCGTACTGTAGAGCTTTTTGTGTTTATGGTTTCCCCGCTCAGTACAGGAGAAACGCATTCCAAAGAGATGGTTTCGGAAACCCTTTACATGGGGAGCCTGCTACTTACCGGATAAAAAGAGGCCGCTCTGTTCAAAAAATCCCGGCCCTGTGCCGGGATTTTTTTGTGCCTTTGAGGAACAATTTCCGAAAAAGGTTTATATTTGGGTCTGAAAACCAGCCTTTTTGATTCTTACTATCAGGGAGACTCTTTTTAAACCTAAAAAGTGAATACAAAACAACCCATCTTTTCCATTCTTACTTCTTACAGTTGGAATTATGCCTTCTCTTTTGTAAAAACCAGGAATCCGTTTTACATATTTACACCAAGTAAAACTAACGAAAACAACATATTACGGCAACATGAAATATAATATGAAGTATAACAATTCGCATAAACCCTTGCATGAGCATAAATTTTAGAAAAATGACAGAACCGGAATTATTAAAGAATCTCACAAAATTAGAGTCTGACTCTCAAGTTTTAGAGATAAAGATTAAAATCTGGAAAGACGAGAAAGGCAAAAATGATTTGATTAAACGAAATGAGGCAATAAAAGCAGAGATTGAAAAACTAAAAAAATCATTAGCATCCTTAAGGAACAATAAGGATGGCGAAGTAGCAAAATATAGCCTTAACCAAGAGTTAACCGAACCAGAATTATTAAAGAATCTCACAAAATTAGAATCAGACTCACAGCTTTTAGAAATAAAAATTAAAATCTGGAAAGA
>JACZJI010000015.1 GCA_014860665.1 Bacteroidales bacterium
GGAAAATCCAAACAAATCACCGACAACTTTGTCCGTTTAAAACCCAGACGGACAAAGTTTTTTTCAACACACTGAAAATCAATAACTCCATTTTTCGGGAATTTTGTCCTTTTAAAGCCCAGGCGGACAAAATGGATGGCCAGGAAAGGGAAAAATGGGTGAATTGTTAATGGGAAAATGGTTAAAAATCTTGCTTTGTTAATGGTTTGGGTAAAAATATTTTCAGGCTGAGCCTGCCGGGATAGATGCGGCTCAGGCTGGCGCCTGATCCGTATAGCGCAAAACGCGCGAGAAGGTGGTAACGGATCTTCAGTAATACTAAAAACCTTATTCCTCTTTCCTCAACCTTAGTACACATCTGAAATCCCTGACTTTCTCAACCTTATTACCTTATTTCTGAATCGTAGCCTGATAATGTTTTATAAACTCCTGATATTCATCTTCAAAATTCACCTTTTTGTGATGTTCAGGTTGGTTCAGGATGTATTTGCATATTTTATCAACTTCCGATTTCGACACTGAAAATGCCGACGCTGTCTGTTTCCAGGCAAAATTTCCGATGGACAATTTGTTGTCGTTGATAAATCGCTCAGAACTTTCAGCAATAATTGTCGCCAATTTTTCATCCGAAATATCCGGAGCACGGGAAACCAGCAAATGAACATGCTCAGGATTTGCATAAATTGCGTACAACTTTGATGAATTGTTGGTTACAATACCAGTGATGTATTTTTCAATTTTAACACGATTCTTCTCAGGAATTATGGGCAACCGGTGAAGGGTAGTGAACACAAAGTGCGTGTAAAGATTATTGTATTCGATTTTCATACACCTTAATTTTGTACAAAAATAAGGTAATAAGGTTAAAGTGAGATGATTGTCAATTTTTTGTACTAAGGTTTTCTTCAGGAAAATAAGGTTTTGCTTTACAGGGAATGAATGACAAAAGAAACCCGGTACGGGTTTCAGCTATCGCAGGATAAATGACCTATGCCGAACGACCATAAACAAAAAAGCCGCTTCGCGGGAAGCAGCTTTTTTCATCAATCATGAGAAAATTTCTTAGATCATCTTTCTAAAGCGGATGGCTGTAAACATCACCATCAGGAAAATACCGAGGTAGAGCGCCCAGTTGGAGAGGGGGACTGAGGGTGGACTGCCATTTTCAAACATTAAATCATCCATGATACCATGATTAGTAACGCTAATTTGAACTTTTGCAATCCCTGAATAAGGTAAACTTATTGTCTGCATAACATTAACTAATGTTGCATTCACGATTCCTAAGGATTGATTCGCACCATCAAATGCTTCAGCAATTAAAGTTGCCCCACCATCAGAACCAGCTAAAAATGAAACATTACTGATGGCCGGAGTAAAAGTCATAGTCTCTGATAAACCAGAACAACAAGAATTCCATGCTACATGATTAGGTTGAGAATAACCGGATACACCAAAATTGCCACATTGATCCAATAATGAAAATCCAGAACCACTAAAAGTTACTCCCTGTAAGGCATATTCGTTAGTTAAGGGAACTGTTTGCACAAAATTACAAGGGGAACTAATATCATCAAAGTTTATAAAAGTTGAACCAGGCAGTCTATATGCAAAACTTTTTGGATCAGGATCAGGAATACCTGACCTGATATTATCCAATTCAGAACCAGTTTCAACAAAAACTGAAACTCCATTTACGATTCCCCATTTACCAGATGGGTCATTCTGGGCATGCACCCCAATTAAACAAACAAGAACAAAAAATAAAAAGTAATTCTTTTTCATACTGACAAAGTTTAAGTGAATAATTAATGGCAAAGATAATGTCAGGTGTCTGGAAAATCCAAACAAATCACCGACAACTTTGTCCGTTTAAAACCCAGACGGACAAAGTTTTTTTCAACACACTGAAAATCAATAACTCCATTTTTCGGGAATTTTGTCCTTTTAAAGCCCAGGCGGACAAAATGGATGGCC
>JACZJI010000016.1 GCA_014860665.1 Bacteroidales bacterium
ATATTACAATAATATCCAGTTTAAAGCAGTTTGAAAAATAAAGTAGCGATTTAAAAAATACATCATGAAATACAAAAATTTTATACCAGTCATCATTATAATTTCCATGGTTTTATTTCAGTCGTGCAACTCTTCAAGAAGTATCAAAATTCAGAGTGGGAATTTAACGATAGAACTTGATGGCCTGATGCGAACAAAAATTAGTTCCAAGAAAGAGAAATTTCCGTTAACAGATGGGTTTGGTTATTCTCAATATTTGACAACCAGACACAGCAGTTTAAAAGAATTTAAACTGGAAAAGGCCACCAGCAAGACAATAGACGATAATATTGGAAAAGGCACAGCCTATACTTTTATTGGAGTATATCATAATGGAAATTTAAAAGTTGAAAAGCATTTGCAAATCACAGTTTATGACAATTTTCCCGACATTGCCGTGTTCAATACCTACTTTATAAACAGCGGTGAAAAGTTATACTTAAAAAAATGGGAAAGCAACCACTACAATATTTTATACTCACCATCAGACACAATGGTCTGGTCATTTCAGGGGGGAACGACCCCCGACAGAGATTCCTGGATCCGCCCTGTCAGCAAGGGGTTTTACCGGCAAAACTATCTTGGAATGACTGCCACAGATTACGGCGGCGGGATTCCAATTACCGATGTTTGGCGTCGCGATGTGGGAGTAGCCATTGGTCATCTTAATATGTTCCCATTACGGGTTTCTCTTCCTGTAGAATCTGATAATGAAGTAAAAGGGGTTGATATTTCCATCCAAAAAAATTACAAGGAAGCCTTTATTCTTAACGACAACGACACATTAACTCTCCCACAGACTTTTACGGCTTTACACACCGGTGACTGTTTTGCAAGCCTTCGTGAGTTCTCGGAAATCATGCAGCATAAAGGCATTAAGATTCCCAAACCAAACCCGGCTTCCTTTGAGCCGATCTGGTGTGCCTGGGGTTATGGAAGAAATGTAACTTTAAACGAAATCACGGGGACCTTACCCATGGTAAAGAAACTAGGGTTTAAATGGGTTGTGATAGATGATGGCTATCAGCAAGCGGAAGGAGACTGGCATGTAAACAAGACAAAATTCCCTGGTGGCGACAGACAAATGAAGGCCTTAGTAGATAAAATTCATTCTTACGGACTCAAGGCAAAAATCTGGTATTCTCCGCTTATAGTTTCTCCATACTCCAAACTGTTCAAAAAATACCCGAATATTATTTTGTTAAATGAAGATGGTTCTCCAAGATATATCACATGGTGGAACAGTTATTACATGGCCCCTTCAGACAGCCTTACGATAGCGACAACGAAGAAGGACCTTCACTTGTTTATCAATGAGTGGGGATTTGACGGAGTTAAACTTGACGGTCAGGATATGAACTGTGTTCCGCCTGACTACAACCTGAAAAATCCATCGGAGGCATGCGAAAAGTTACCCGATTTCTTCAAAATGATCTATTATACAGTCAAGGAACAGAAACCGGATGCTGTTGTTGAACAATGTCCGTGTGGTACCTGTATGTCATTTTACGATATGCCTTATATGAATCAGGCTGTAGCATCAGATCCCACAAGCAGCTATCAGGTCCGAACAAAGGGATTTGTATATAAAGCACTGATGATGAATAAAATGGCATATTATGGCGACCACGTAGAATTAAGTGATGGCGGTGACGACTTTGCCTCTACCATTGGGATAGGAGGTGTTCCGGGTAGCAAGTTTACATGGCCCAAGGACAACCCTCATCCTACAGAAGGACATTTTCTGCTCACACCCGAAAAACAGAAAATATGGAAGAAATGGATTGACATTTACGATCAAAAGATGCTCTCAAAGGCTGATTTTATAGGAACTCTTTATGACATTGGATGGGACAAACCCCAAACCTTTGCACTTCAAAAAGCAGATACTATGTTCTATTCCTTTTATTCAAAGAAATGGAACGGGAAAATTAAGCTGAAAGGGCTTGATCAAAATAAGACTTATCAAGTTTACGATTATGTAAATGGAAAAAAGATTGCCACAGTAATGGGAGAAAATCCATTTATAGATGTCACATTTCACAAGTATTTATTAATTGAAGTTTATCCAAATTAAGAAGTAAAATGGGGACCAAAAAGGAAGAAATAATATTTCCCAGGCCTTTTGCCTTTGCGATTGACGATTTTGGCTGGATGACCGGCAATGACCATGGCTATGGGGACTACCAAGGGCCGTTTCGCGTTGGAATCGACCGTAAAATGGACGTTGATAACTACAAAAGTGTGGTTAAAGTTGCCGAGGCAAAGAAAATCAGGCTGATGGGATTGTTTATCCTGGGAGAGATGGACCGGCTAAATATCCTGGGGAAATACCCTACAACCAATCCTGACGGGAAGAATTGGGATAATTCGAAGAATATTTGTGATGAGCAAATAGAAATCATGAATTATGTAAAGCAAAATGCTGCTAATCTTGAGTTTGGCCTGCATGGAGTTTTACACGAGTACTGGCCGGAAGTAAACCAACGCAGAAGAGCGGAGTGGTATAACCTTGATGATGATCATCCCTGGCCGGAAGAAATTATGCACGATCATGTAAAATGTTTTAAGGAAATCATGGCCCAATACGATCTTACTGAAGAGGCCGGGCATTCCTTTCCTGAAAGTTTTGTGGCATGTGCATATGGTTATTACTGGAATCCTGCCGGAGAATACAGTACGGGTTCTGTTCTTGGTCCAGAAGGCGTAAAATATGCCAATACAATGTTTCAGGAGATCCCTGAATTGAGTCCTCCAAAAGAACCCAATGGCGGCGGTTTTGATCACGGATTATTGGTGGTTAACAGAAATATTTATGGGACCATGTGGCATGATTACACTTGTTTACCCACGGTGCCTATTGATGAGCAGGAATCAGATCTTGTCGAATCGCATTGGTCAAACTGGCTTGCGCCTGATGATTCACTTCAGGACGAAACCAACCAGAAATGGATCGATTATTTAACGATAGTTCAGCAACAAAGAGACCGGTATCTTGCAAAAAACACGCAGCAATTCTATTCTCAGTGGCTCTATAAAAAATATACCTGCTTTGATGAAAAAAGCGATGGCGTTGCTGAAATTGACAACTCCAAAATGCCTGATACAGCCTATAGGAAAGATTTTTTAGCCGGAATGGTTTTGAAAGTAGCCTTAGCAAAAGGGCAGCACATTTCTGCTGCCAGTATCGATAATAAAGAAATTGCTTCTTACTTTGAAGATGAGGGATTCGGTTTTCTTTATTTGCCGGTTTTGGAACGGAAAAAATACACTTTGAAGTATTCTGTCGGGACCTCCACAATGCCTCACTATGTTTATAATGACGGAACCTACAATATTTACAGTTTTACCTGTAATAAAGATGTAGCTGCGTTGGTTATAAGATTATATGGAACCCAGGTGATTAAAATCGTCGGCATTTCATCACCTCAGAAAATAGATATAACAAATCCGAAAGTTACCTTGCTGGATAAAAATTATAACGAAGATTCTAAAACTTTGTTTATCAATCTTAAAGCGCACGATATAGTAGGAGAAACTACCACAATCGGATTAATTTATTAGCGTTAAAGACAGAATATTAAGATAGGAACTTGAATTGAATACATTATTTAGATGAAAAATCAAATTGAAGAGAAGAAGAAGGAACAAACTGGCCCTATCATTATTATCGGGGTTTTGTTTTTTATTTTTGGCTTTATTACCTGGCTCAATGCAACGCTAATCCCATATTTGAAAACGGCATGCGAATTAAGTTCATTTGAGGCTTATCTGGTAACTTTTGCGTTTTATATTTCTTATTTTGTAATGGCGCTACCTTCATCAGTATTGCTGAAAAAAACTGGCTACAAAATGGGAATGTCATTGGGGTTAGGTATTATGGCCCTCGGAGCGCTGGTTTTTGTTCCGGCAGCATTAACGCGGACTTATTTCTGGTTTTTAACCGGACTGTTTATTCAGGGAACCGGTTTAGCAGTATTACAAACGGCAGCAAATCCTTATGTAACCATTTTAGGTCCAATTGAAAGTGCGGCCAAACGAATTAGTATCATGGGGATTGCCAACAAGTTTGCAGGTATTTTAAGCCCGGTTATACTTGGCGCCATTATCCTTACCGGTATTGGGAAAGTCAGTAAAGACCTTGCAAATTTGGCAGGACCTGCAAAAGATGCAGCTTTAAACGCACTGTCTCACAAAGTGATTCTTCCTTATGTAATTATGGCTGTTGTCCTGGTTGTGATGGCTGTATTACTAAAAATTTCAAACTTACCTGAAGTGGAAGCCGAAGATGATGTGTCATCTGAATCGGATGCGGAAAGAAAAAGTATTCTGGATTTCCCTTACTTCTGGTATGGTGTGATTACGCTTTTCTTTTACGTGGGCTGTGAAGTAGTGGCCGTTGATACACTTATTAACTATGGGCTTTCTCTTGGTTTTAATATAGATGTTGCAAAATTTTTCTCATCATTTACCATGATTGGGATGATCGTTGGTTATTTGGTAGCAATCATAACCATTCCAAGATATCTATCCCAACAGAAAGCACTTAAATATTTTGCTTTGCTGGGCGTGATTTTCACCATAATTGCCGTTTTCACCCATGGGTACACTTCTGTTCTTTTTGTCGCATCATTAGGTTTTGCCAACTCCGTCATGTGGCCAGCCATTTGGCCGCTTTCCATCGATGCACTTGGAAAATACACAAAACTTGGCTCGGCTTTTTTAATTATGGCAATCGCCGGAGGCGCTACTATTCCCTTACTCTATGGTTATCTTTCCGGGCTCAAATCGGTTGGGGCCACCCATGCGTATGCAATTTTAATAGTTTGTTACCTGGTTATTTTTTATTTCGCCGGCTGGGCCAGTAAAATCGGGAAACAACTTCATGAAGAACCTCAGAAAATTTAGCCAATAAAGATTGCCATAAAAGAGGCGTGGTTAAAGGTGAAAATTATGATAAAATAAATTCATAAAACAAAAAATGACTATGAGAAAGAATCTGTTTATTGCTGTATTATTCTTGTTTTATGCGGGAGTTCTTTTCGGGCAACCTGTTTATCCCGGGCAAAGGATCGAAAACCCTGTCATGAAATTATCACAGAACCATATTTTGGTTCAGAATAATGTACTCTCGGCTGTATGGACCATAAAAGATAAAATCATACAAGCCCAATCTTTTCAAAATAAAGAAACCGGGCAACAAATTGTTTGGAACAATACACCCTGGTTTTCTATTCGGCTCAATGATGGTGAAATACTTACGTCCAACGATTTTAAAATACTGACGGCACCACAAGTTAAAACGATTAAGGGAGTAAGTTCCTCTGCAAGGCAATCGGGTAAAGAGCATGGAGAGGAAGTCTCAGCTGATTTATATTGCAGCAAAATCCATTTAAAGATTCATTGGAAAGTCATCCTGAAAGATCACTCCAATTATCTTCGTCAGGAATTTACCTTGATTTCTGAAAATACATTGACAATTAACAAGATAACACTTTTGGAGATGCCACAAAGCAGTGCTATGAAAACGGATGGCATTGTTGCAGGATCGCCCTGGGTTAATACGAATAAAGGAATCTTTATGGGGTTTGAATATCCTCTTTGTCATTATGCAATAAACGATAAAGAGGCTGTGTCGTTCATGGTAAGAACAACTCCACTCGTTCCCCAAAACCCCATAAGCTATTCTACAGCCTGGGGCGTAGCACCGAAAGGTCAGATGCGCAGAGCATTTTTATATTATATAGAACGGGAACGCGCTGTACCTTACCGGGAGTTTTTACATTTCAATTCATGGTTTAACTCTTATGGAGCTAAATTAAATGAAAAAGAATGCATGGACTGGATCCGGACTTTTGGCGACAGCCTCATAGAAAAGAGGCATACACCGATGCAAGCCTTTTTGTTTGACGATGGTTGGGATAATAATAAGACATTGTGGGAATTTAACAATGGCTTCCCCAGCGGGTTTTCCAACATGGAGAAGCTGGCCAAGCAATACCATTCAACTCTGGGAGTCTGGATGTCGCCATTCGGCGGTTACGACGAAGACAAAGCCCAAAGAATCCGTTATGGATTAGCGCAACACCCTCCTTTTGAGATCAATGCGAATGGGTTTTCGTTGGCCGGACCTGTATATTTTAATCGGTTCAGCCATGTCATGGAGAACTTCGTCCGCAATTATGGAATCACCATTTTCAAAATCGACGGAGTGGGACAAGGAGATAATGCAATTGGTTCAGATCTAAGCTATAACAGTGATATAGAATCATTACTTCGTTTGGTAGATTCTGTCAGGGTTATTTCACCATCGATTTATTTTAGTTTGACCACAGGGACATGGGCTTCTCCCTATTGGCTCTATTATGGAGATGCAATTTGGAGAAGCGGAGGTGACACCGGATTTGCAGGCACGGGAACAACCAGGCAGCAATGGATCACCTATAGAGATGGAGAAGCATATAAGAATATTGTAGAAAAAGGGCCTCTTTATCCGCTTAATTCATTGATGTATCACGGGGTTTGTATTGCAGATCATGGCCGGCCCGCCACTTTCGACATGAAAGATCAGGATATATCCGATGATATTTGGTCATTTTTCTCAAGTGGCACAAGTTTACAGGAGCTTTATATCAATCCTCACAAAATTTCATCAAAGATTTGGAATATGCTGGCACAGGCAAGTCATTGGGCTAAAGCCAACGCCAAAACACTGGTTGACGTTCATTGGATCGGTGGCAATCCTGACAAAGGTGAAGTATATGGAAGAGCTGCATGGTCACCTGAAAAAGGGATTATCAGCTTAAGAAATCCAACAGGAGAAGTGAAACATTTTCACATAGATGTTGCCAAAGTTCTGGAAATTCCGAAAGGGTATCCGCAGATTTTCAACTTTAAGAACCCTAGGTTTTTCAACCTGGATAAATCCGGTTCATTCAACGGGAAGAAAGAATTTGATATCACGCTTCAGCCTTATGAAGTAAGGGTTTTAGTGGGAACTCCTGTTAAGTAACTACCAACAGAATATTCACCATCATAACAATTGATTTTTATTTCACTGGAAGGCCCGAAGTATTAAAAATACTTCGGGCCTTCTTATTTAAAACAAAAGGAAAACTTTGTTCCATTTTCTTTTTATTACTTTTTTATCCCCTCAAAAATCTTAAACTTACCCAACTTCGATTTCTGCAGAAAATATTGTAGTGAAACATATAAAACGCCCATGCCATATTTCGCACTGCGCACAAAGTTGATAGAAGAACTTTCTTCTTCGTATTTGGTGGGGCAGGTAATTTCGGCAATCTCAAATCCGGCATAAAAGATCTGTGCCAGCATCTGATTGTCGAAAACAAAATCGTCGGAACAAACATCAAAAGGAATGCTTTTCAGGACCTTTCCCGAAAAAGCCCGGTAGCCGGTGTGATATTCCGATAGTTTTTGACCCATCATGATGTTTTGCGTCAATGTCAGAAAACGGTTGGAAATATATTTGTACCAGGGCATTCCGCCCTTCAAAGCGCCTTTGCCCAGAATCCTTGAGCCAATTACGACTTCATAAACTCCGTTAGCTATAAGATAGCACATGGAATGTATCAGCTTAGGCGTGTACTGATAATCGGGATGAAGCATCACTACGATATCTGCATCAAGAGAAAGTGCTTTTTTGTAACAGCTTTTCTGATTTCCACCGTAACCTTTGTTTACTTCATGTTCAATAATATGTCTTATTCCCAGTCGCTCTGCGACCTGTATGGTTTCGTCACTGCTGCGGTCGTCCACCAGGATCACATCATCCACAATATCAAAGGGAATCTCCTTGTAAGTCATTTCCAGGGTACGAGCCGCGTTGTATGCCGGCAGCACAACAACTATCTTTTTCTTATCTATCATTGGGTGTTAATTTTTTTGGCAGGTGTAAAAGCCGGTTTGCCAAAAAAGGCAAATCCGTTTTTGATGTACATTAACGTGAACTCCGGATAACGTTTCTCAAATTCACGGTAGGAAGTTATTTTTGTAACCACATAAACGGGCTTATTTACTGAATTTTCCAGCAAGCTTTCCTCGTCCATCCTGCTCCCGTTTTCCGGTGGCTGTTTTTTAAAGTAAAAATACTGGGCGTAGCTTTTAAATCCCCAGACCCTCATATAACAGTCCTGTCCGGCATGTTCCTGATAAAACTGGATGGCAGCATTCTGTGAATATTGCTCAATTTTCGGGGTAATGATGAATATGGTTAACGTAGTATAAATCAAAGATGTGATGAAAATCCCAACTACCTGCTTCATGAACTGCTTTCTGAACAATATCAACGAAAGTATGATTCCTGCAATTAACATCACACCTAGCAGAAACTCATATCCTGACCAATGTACAACAGCCTGAAGATTTCCTACAGCAAAAGGATCTTTTATCCAGTCTTTGGCTATGATCTGATCCTTGTATTTTACAAAAAGCTGCAAACCGATCAGAGCGGAACCCTCAAGAATCGTCATCACGATCAGGATGGTTTTCAGCCAGCTTCCGAATTTCAGTTTATTTTCAGCAATTTTCATGATGGCATAAGTAGCCAGGAAAGTCAACGGGAAATAGCAAAAGGAAGAATAATGAATAATCTTGGTTTTCACGATGGTAAACAGGATCAGCACTACCCAGAAACTAATCATCATCCAGTTTCTGAAAAGCTTTTGCGTAATATTTTGATCTTTAAATTTCCTGAAGGCTGCCAGTGCAAAAATAGATGCCGGGAAAACGCCTATAAACAGGACCACAAAGTGATACATCAAAAATCCACCGTGACCGGCATCTTTTTGAGAGAACAGACGAATTTGATATTGAATAAATTCGAGAATCAGATAGGCTTTTCCACTTAATATCTGAAGGATAAACCAGAATCCCCCCACCAACAGCAGCGTAATGCCATATATCAAAAGGAACCTGAGATTGAAAACTTTCTTCCAGCTTTTGTCGATGATCAGCCAAACGGCCAGAGCCAAAAGAAAATCGAGCAGCGCCACAGGTCCTTTGGTAAGGATGCCCAACCCAATGGATGCCGCTGACAGAAATATCAACCAGTTTTTGTTCCTTTTTATATCGGGCGAAAGGTAAAGGACCATATAATATATCCCCAGAAAAATAAAGAGATTGAACCAGGGATCGATGATGCCTGAATGGAAATACATCTGTGGCAAAATAGAGCCGGCATAAACCAGTGCCCAAAGTAATCCGAATTTGTGACTGAAAAGTTTTTCTCCGATCAGGTATACTGTAATCAATGTAACAATGCCCACTATGGCATTTGGAAACCGGGCCGCAAAAGCATTAATTCCAAATACTTTCATGGCCAGAACCTGCATCCAAATAAACAGCGGCGGTTTTTCCCAAAAGGGAAGAAAATTAATTTGTACTGTAAGATAGTTGTGGGTAAGCAACATTTCGCGTGCAGACTCGGCAAAATTTATCTCATCCCAGTCAAACAAATGTACCACGCCCAGAAAGGGAATGAACAAAAGCGCTCCCACCGAGGCAATGAGCAATATCGTTAATGTCTTTCTATTCATATTTTTCTTTTATGAAACAGAGGATAATTAAACTTATCAGAAAAGTGTTTTTCAAAATAAAGAATCGGCATCAGCATAGAAATAATACCAACCAGGGAACCGAACTCTACATCAACCAAAAAATGCTGGGAAAGATAGATCCTAGAAAAACCAATTAAATAAGCGAGCACCAGCCATAAAACCTTCAGCCAGTTTTTTTTGCTCAAAAAAATCAAAATGATAAAATAACTAAATGCACTGGCTGTATGCCCTGACGGAAAACTGTCATAAAAATGTACTACAACGCCTGGAACCAGGTACAACTGGTGAATATGCTGAAAATAAGCTGCAGGTCTCATGACTCCTGGAAAAACCAAATGCTTCAGGCTCTGAACAAAAATCGTAGTAATTAAAGTTCCTGATAAAAATATCAAGCCATTACGGACATTCTTTAGTAAAAGAATGATCGCCAGAAATAATACTCCCCAGGCTCCCAAAAAAGTCATAAACCGGAAAAACCAATTAAAAAAGACCGAGTGATATTGATTGATGGTCAGATGAATTTCAGCTTTAGAAAATGAAAGTAAGATGATCCCGATGGCAAAAAATAACAGGAAATATAGGCTGAACACCAGTTTATTCTGTTGAAAGAATGTTCTCATAAATTAAAAATGATTCTGTAAAATTAAATTTAAAGTTTTACATACCTGTTTCTGTGACTTTTTACCGGCCCAAAATTAGGGTTTTTTAAGGACTTGAAAGACTAAATTAAAACTTAAGGTTTTCTAAAACGATGCGAATCTATTTTATCCCATTCACTGAAATTTTAGTCACTTTATCAAAGAGAAATGCAAATTTAAGAATCTATAAAATAATGATATTTAGCTAAATAAAAATTTACACAAAAGAAATAACAATTTTTTATAAAAAGATTCTTGCTTTCTGTGAAATTTTATCTCTATTTTTGTACCACTATGAAAATGAACAGAAATACAAATTGGTGGTGGCAGCTTTTCGTCCGAAACTGACGTGAAGTAGAACTGCTGTATAATTTATAATCAAGCGGCCTGTCGAATTCACGACAGGCCGCTTTTTTTTAAACACAAAATCATGAACAAAAAAACCATTTTAGTTAAAACAAAAAAAATGCTGGCCGATACACTAACCCCTGTCGGATTGTATCTGAATTTAAGGGATCAGTTTTATCACGCATTTTTACTAGAAAGCTCTGATTATCATGGCAATGAAAACAAGTATTCATTCGTATGTCTTGATCCCTTGGCCTCTTTCAGCTTACAGAACAACCAAATTATTAAACAATACGGAAGTCATTCTGAAACTATAAAACTTAGTGCGAGAAAAGAATTGATGCCTCAGCTTCAGGAGTTTATCAATAGCTTTGAATTACAGCATGAAAACGAAATTCCCGCTGGAGCCAATGGCTTTTTCGGCTATACAGCTTATGATACGGTTGAATATTTCGACACACTGGAATTACATTCCAAGACTCCGGAAGACGAGCAAATCCCACTGATGCAATACACGGCATTCCGTTTTGTGCTGCGATTTGATCATTTCAAAAACGAATTACTTGTTACCGAAAACCGGTTTCAGGGTGAAGATTCAAAAATGGAACAGATTGAAACGTTGCTGCATATCAACAAATTTCCCTCGTATGCTTTTCAGCTTACCGGAGAAGAGGAGTCCAACATAACCGGAGATCAGTATATGGAAATGGTTCGTCAGGGCATTTCACACTGCCGTCGCGGTGATGTTTTTCAGATCGTACTCTCCCGCAGGTTCTCACAAAGCTTTCAGGGAGATGAATTCAATGTTTACCGGGCTTTGCGTTCTGTAAATCCTTCTCCTTATTTGTTTTATTTCGATTACGGTAATTTCAAACTTTTTGGTTCCTCACCGGAGGCACAGCTAAAAGTGACCAACGGAAAAGCTGTCATCAATCCCATTGCCGGAACATTCAAAAGAACAGGAAAAGATGAAGCCGACAAAGAGCTTGCAGAAAAACTGGCTGCTGACCCAAAAGAGAATTCGGAGCACACGATGCTGGTTGACTTAGCCAGGAATGATTTAAGCAGAAATGGGAAAAATGTCGTGGTAAAAACTTTCAAAGAAATTCAGTATTACAGCCATGTGATTCATCTGGTTTCTGAGGTGGAAGCCACTTTGAATGAAAATTCAACACCACTTCAGGTTTATGCAGATACATTTCCTGCCGGAACTTTGTCGGGGGCGCCTAAATACAAAGCCATGGAACTGATAGACGGAATCGAAAACCGCAGCAGAGGATTTTATGGCGGCGCTATCGGGATTATTGGTTTTGATGGTTCTTTGAATCATGCTATCACGATCAGAAGCTTTATGAGCAAAAACAACAAGCTGCATTTCCAGGCAGGGGCCGGAATCGTGGTTTCTTCAATACCGGAAAGTGAATTGCAGGAGATCAACAACAAACTTGGGGCGTTAAAATCAGCCATCAAACTGGCAGAAACACTGTAAAATTTTTAAAATGAAAAAATTATTAGTCCTCGATAATTACGATTCGTTCACTTACAACCTGGTTCATTTCATCAGGGAACACGGCGGTTTTGAAATAGATGTAATCCGCAACGATCAGATTACGCCTGATGAAGTGGAAAAGTATGATCGAATTGTCCTGTCGCCTGGTCCGGGCTTGCCCGATGAAGCTGGCATCATGAAAGAAGTCATTCGGCGATACGCACCGACAAAAAAGATTTTCGGTGTCTGCCTGGGAATGCAGGCCATGGCCGAAGTTTTTGGCGGTACGCTGCTCAACCTGCAGGATGTATTTCATGGTATGTCAACTCCAATTTATCGTGAACCGGTGGAAGACTTAGTGCTGAATGGTGTATCCACAGAATTCATGGGTGGCAGATATCACAGCTGGGTGGCAGATGAAAAAACTTTTCCGGAAGATCTGGTTATCACTTCCCGTGATGGGGACGGCAATATCATGTCTCTTCATCACAAGAGTTATCCTCTTTACGGATTGCAGTTTCATCCGGAATCGATACTGACACCTGAAGGGAAAAACATGATTTATAACTTCTTAAATTTATAACCGGAAATCCAATCCCCATGAAAAAAATATTAAACCAATTATTTGACAACAAGCAGCTGACAGAGCAAGACGCCTATAATGTACTGACCGGCATTGGAAAAGGAAATTACAATGTTTCTCAAACAGCCGCCTTCCTGACCGTTTACCTGATGCGCCAGATTTCGGTGGATGAGTTGCGCGGGTTCAGAAATGCACTTTTGGATCTCTGCGTAAAAGTCGACCTCAACGGCTATGACACCATAGATGTCTGCGGAACCGGTGGCGATGGTAAAGATACTTTCAATATTTCCACTCTTTCCGCTTTCGTGGTGGCAGGGGCCGGATACAAAGTCGCCAAACATGGGAACTACGGAGTTTCTTCTGCCTGTGGTTCTTCCAATGTAATGGAATATCTCGGTTACGTTTTCACCAGCGATGAATCTGTTTTGAAAAAGCAACTGGAAACAGCCGGTTTTTGTATGATGCATGCTCCCCTGTTCCATCCTGCGATGAAAAATGTAGGCCCCATCCGCCGCGAGCTTGGTGTAAAAACCTTCTTTAATATTCTGGGACCATTGGTAAATCCTTCATTCCCGAACCATCAGATGGTAGGTGTTTTTAACCTGGAAGTGGCACGTTTGTACAATTATCTTTTTCAGGATGAGAAAGATTTTCAATTCAACATCATTCATAGCCTGGACGGCTATGATGAAATTTCCCTTACCGGGAATGTAAAGTCCTACGGTCCTCAGGGAGAGCAGCTGCTGCAACCTAAAAACTGGGGATTGAAAGCCGTCAAACCTGAATCCATCTTCGGCGGGAAGACTGTGGAAGAAGCAGCCAAAACTTTTGTTTCTGTCCTGAAAAAAGAAGCTACTGAAGCCCAAACCAACGTGGTGCTGGCTAATTCAGCATCTGCCATTCACGTTTTTGAGCCGAAGAAAAATCTGCAGGAATGCGTTGAGATTGCCAGAGCGTCTCTCCTTTCGGGAAAAGCTTATGAATCACTGAAAAAAGTCACTCAAAACTGAAAATAATTTGCCATGACCATATTAGAAGAAATAGTAGCCTATAAAAGGAAGGAAACAGAAGAAAGAAAACGTCTGTATCCTTTGGATCTGCTTAAAAAAAGCATTTACTATCATTCACCGAGTGTGTCTTTGAAACATTACCTGCTTCGGGAAGACAAGGTGGGCATCATCGCAGAATTCAAAAGAAAATCACCATCTAAAGGGCTTATTAACGAACAGGCAGAAGTTGAGAAAACTTCCATCGGATACATGCAGGGAGGAGCCTCGGCATTATCAGTCCTGACAGACAATCGTTTCTTTGGCGGTTCAAGTAAAGATTTGGAAACCGCCCGGAAATTTAATTATTGCCCGGTGTTGCGTAAAGATTTTATCATAGATACATACCAGATTTATGAAGCAAAATCTATCGGCGCTGATGCTATTTTGCTGATTGCCGGAATTCTTTCCAAAGAAGAAATTCATCAGTTCACTGCCCTGGCGCATGACTTAGGTATGGAAGTGTTACTGGAATTTTATGATGAAACCGAGTTGGATCGTTACGATAGCAATACTGATCTTGTCGGAATCAACAACCGGAACCTGAAAAATTTCGAAGTAAATTTTGATCATGCCATACAAATGGCCTCCAAACTTCCATCCGCAGCCGTCAAAGTTGCAGAAAGCGGGATTCAAAAACCGGAAGATATTTTGTTGTTAAGAAAATCTGGATTCAGCGGATTTTTAATAGGAGAACTGTTTATGCGGGAGCTGTATCCTGAAGCAGCCTGCCGGAAATTTATTCACGAAGTGGAAATTTTGTCGAAAAATCATTCATAAAAATGTCAGCAAAGGAACATAAACGGGAATTAAAATTCAAAGTCTGCGGCATGTGTGATGAACAAAATATTGCGCGGCTGGTGGAGCTGGAACCTGATTTTATAGGCTTTATTTTCCATGAATTGTCGCCACGTTTTTGTCTCAGATTACCGGAAGTAGTTATTCCTGAGAAAATTACAAAAGTTGGTGTATTTGTTAACAAATCAATAGACTATATTCTATTGAGAAGCGATGAATTCGAATTGAATATGGTACAACTTCATGGCCAGGAATCCCCGGAATTCTGTAGTAAAATAGAAGGAAACGGACTTCCTGTAATCAAAGCTTTTAACATCACTCCGGATTTTGATTTTGGGAAACTGAAAGATTATGAATCTTCCTGTACGCTGTTTCTTTTTGATGCAGCAGGAAAAAACGCCGGAGGTAATGGTACAGTTTTTAACTGGGATCTTTTACAGAATTACCATGGAGAGAAGCCTTTCCTCCTGAGTGGAGGCATCACTCCTGCCCTGGCAAAAGAAATCAAAAACTTTTCCCATCCCTTGCTTTATGGAATTGACATCAACAGCGGTTTTGAAATCAAACCGGGAATAAAAAATATTGCAAAAATTAAAGCTTTTAAAAATGAATTATCAGCCTGATACAAAAGGATTTTATGGGGATTTCGGCGGTGCTTTTATCCCGGAATTATTATATCCCAATGTTGAATTTCTCAGGAAACACTACCTTGAGATTATAGGTTCAGAAAGTTTCCAAAAGGAATTCAATAGTCTGTTGCAAGACTTTGCCGGTCGCCCGACTCCTTTATATTTTGCCAAAAGATTATCGGAAAAATACAACACAAATGTTTTTCTGAAAAGAGAAGATCTGAATCATACGGGAGCACACAAAATCAACAACACCATAGGTCAGATTTTGCTGGCACAACGTCTGGGTAAAAAAAGGATTATCGCTGAAACCGGTGCTGGACAGCACGGAGTTGCGACTGCAACAGTTACCGCTTTGATGGGGCTTCAATGTGTGGTTTACATGGGCAAAGTCGACATGGAGCGGCAAGCTCCCAACGTGGCACGCATGCAAATGCTGGGTGCCGAAGTACGTCCCGCCTTATCCGGAAGCCAGACGCTGAAAGATGCTACCAACGAAGCCATCCGCGATTGGATCAATCATCCGGAGGACACTTATTATTTGATTGGTTCCGTAGTCGGGCCTCATCCCTATCCTGATATGGTAGCACGATTTCAGTCAGTCATCAGCGAAGAAATGAAACAGCAGCTACAAGAGAAAACCGGCAGAGATTATCCCGATAAGATCATAGCTTGTGTGGGAGGTGGAAGCAATGCTGCCGGAGCTTTTTATCATTATCTCGACAATAAAAAGGTAGAACTCATTGCGGTGGAAGCTGAAGGATTAGGTTTAAAAAGCGGTCATACTGCTGCCACCACTCAAACCGGAAGTGAAGGAATTATCCATGGGAGCAGGACTTTACTCATGCAAAACGAAGAAGGACAGATTACCGAACCCTATTCCATTTCAGCAGGATTAGATTATCCCGGAATCGGTCCATTGCATGCTCATTTATTTAAGAGCGGCCGGGGACGTTTTATGGGAGCAACTGATCAGGAAGCCTTAAATGCTGCTTACGAGCTGACACGTCTCGAAGGAATTATACCAGCACTGGAATCAGCTCATGCCTTAGCAGCATTGGGTAAGATCGAACTAACAAAAGATGAAAATGTGGTAGTGAATTTGTCGGGACGGGGAGATAAGGATTTACAAGCTTACATCAAGAACCTTAGTGATTTTGAAAAAGATTAACAACCTGAAAGACTGACTAAAATGAACAGAATAGAAAACTTATTTCAGAATAAAAAGAATATCCTGAATATCTATCTCACTGCAGGTTATCCAAAACTGAACGATACAGTTGAGATTGTTAAAGAACTGGAAAATGCAGGTGTGGATATGGTCGAAATCGGGATGCCTTTTTCCGATCCTCTGGCTGATGGTCCCGTCATCCAACACAGCAGCACAGTAGCTCTTAAAAATTGCATGACATTGAACCTCATTTTTTCACAAATACAAGAAATCCGGAAATCGTCAGATATTCCCATTATTATGATGGGATATTTTAATCAGCTGATGCAGTATGGGGAAGAAGCTTTTTTTGAAAAAGCTGCTCATTGCGGAGTGGATGGATTGATTATTCCCGATTTACCTGTGGAAATTTATTCAGAAACCTACAATGATAAAGTGAAAAAATTAGGTTTAGATATGATCTTCCTCATCAGTCCTCAAACGGAAAACGAACGTATCCGATTGCTGGATGAGGCAAGCAGTGGTTTTCTTTACGTTGTGTCATCTGCTTCAACAACAGGAAAAATCTCCAATATGGAACAGGAGAAATCCTATTTCGAACGTATTCAAAAAATGAAATTGAAGAATCCCCTGCTCATCGGATTCGGCATTTCAGACAAAAAAAGTTACGACACTGCTTGCAACTATGCATCGGGGGCAATTATAGGGAGTGCTTTCATCCGTGCACTTGAAAAAAACGGGAGCATCAAACAATCCGTTCATGAATTTATTAAAACCATAAGGCCATGATTATTCAACTTAAAAAAGATATTACAGAACAGGAACGGGAAAATATTCTGGAGCAACTTCAACTGCTTGACATTACTCCTCAACCCGTTAAGACCAACTTTAAAGAGTATATAGTAGGTATCGTAAAAAAGGAATTTGACATTCGCCAGATCGGCAACATGAAGGGAATAGCTGATATACACCGCGTTTCCGACAGTTATAAAATGGTCTCAAAAAAGTGGAAACTTCACAATACCATTATCGACCTGGGAGATGGTATCAAAATCGGAAATGATGAACTTGCTATTATGTCAGGGCCTTGCTCCATCGAAAGCGAAAAACAAATTGAAAGTGTGGTGGACCATCTGCTGAAAAACAATGTAAAAATCATGCGGGGTGGCGTTTTCAAACCCAGGAGCTCACCTTACTCATTTCGTGGAATGGGAATCGACGGATTAAAAATGTTTTACAAGCATTGTTCTGAAAACGGCATCAAAGTCATTTCTGAAGTAATGCAGGTTTCGCAGGTGGAAGAAATGCTGGATTATGTTGACATCTTCCAGGTAGGAGCACGCAATTCCCAAAACTTTAATCTGCTGGATGTATTGGGTCAGGTAGACAAACCCGTAATGATCAAAAGAGGAATTTCCGGGACTATCGACGAGCTTTTATATTCGGCAGAATACGTCTTTTCCAATGGCAATGAAAAAATCCTGCTATGTGAGCGCGGCATCCGGACTTTTGAACGGGCGGCTCGTAACACTTTGGATTTAAGCGCAGTTCCGATTCTTAAAGACAAAACCCATTTACCTGTAATTGTAGATCCATCTCACGGAGTCGGTATCAGAAAGTTCGTTCCAACCATGGCTTTAGCCGGAGTCATGAGCGGCGCTGACGGAGTAATTATGGAAATTCACGAAACTCCGGAAAAGGCCTTTTCCGACGGCCAACAGAGTTTGTATTATCAGCAAGCTGAAAAACTTTATAAAGAGCTACGACAGACGAAAGAATTGGTCAATAGCTTTTAGCCAGAAGACTGACAAGTCCTTAATTAATAGATGATCAAAAGAGAAACGTTTTAAAAATGTTTCTCTTTTGTGTTAATAACCATATATTTATCGGTAAAGAATTTGACAAATTCCTTCCTAAAATAAAATCAAACTCCGGAAAATATTTAACAGGCCTTTTTATTAAGGTCAAAATTATATTGTGATTTTATCGTGCTTGAATAATTCTGTATCCGCTATATTTTCATTTTCACTTTTACATCTGATACATAGTTATCTAAATAAGATTTTTTTCAATACGATGGTCCCATTCTATGTATATCCCTTAGAACAAATTAAGGGAATACCCCTATAAAAACACATTAAGATAGCCATTATATTTGGCTGGTTTTAGCAAAATGGCTGAAACTCAATGTTATTTAATAACCAAACTCAAAGAATTATGTTTGATACAGGGACAACCACATTTATGATTCTGTCTACCAGCCTTGTGATGCTGATGACACCGGGTCTCGCCTTTTTTTATGGCGGTTTGGCCAGTAAAAGGAATATACTGGGGATCATGATTCAAACCTTTGCATCGTTGGGAATTACAACTGTGCTTTGGATTTCCTTTGGCTATTCATTATGCTTTAGCGGTGGCCAGGGAGAAATTTTTGGAAACTTTCATCAGGTTTTCCTGAATGGAGTTCCTTTTTCGGCTGCATTTGAAGGTGCAGGCGGAAAGTATCCGACCTTTATTTTTGTAGCTTACCAGATGATGTTTGCCATCATCACTCCGGCTCTGATTACCGGTGCTTTTGTAAACCGTGTTACTTTTAAAGCTTATCTTCTTTTCTTAGTGTTCTGGCAGGTATTGGTATACTACCCATTTGTACACATGGTATGGGGTGGCGGACTTTTGGCTCAGTGGGGCGTTGAAGACTTCGCCGGTGGTTTGGTAGTTCATGCTATCGCCGGTTTTGCCGCATTGGCTTCAGTTTTTTATGTCGGGAAACGTCACGATCGCCAGTCACCACCAAACAGTATTCCACTGGTTGCTATTGGAACCGGTTTGCTGTGGTTTGGATGGTATGGTTTTAACGCCGGTAGTGAGTTGAAAGTAGACGATATCACTACATTGGCTTTCCTGAACACCGACGTTGCAGCTTCATTTGCAGCCGTAACCTGGCTTATTATTGAATGGGTTCATGTTGGGAAACCGAAATTTGTCGGACTTTTGACAGGTTCTGTTGCCGGTTTGGCAACTATTACGCCAGCCGCCGGATATGTGCCTTTGTGGGCAGCTATCATTATTGGTATTGCTGCATCCAGTATCACTTATATGGCAGTCAGCTTAAAGAATAAATTAGGATGGGATGATGCACTGGATGTTTGGGGTGTTCACGGTATGGGAGGTGTCACTGGTATGATTTTACTCGGCGTTTTTGCCTCTTCCTCAATTAACGGACAAAGTGGTTTGCTTCAGGGGAACGTTGCTTTCTTTGCAAAAGAATCTATTTCAGTAATTGCCGGAGCTGCTTACGCATTTGTGTTTACCTACCTGATGTTGTTCCTGATTAATAAAGTAACACATGTTCGTGTTAGAAGCGAGGATGAAGATGCCGGACTCGACTTAGCGATCCATGGTGAAAAAGCTTATGATGAAGGCGCTTTATAATATGTACTTAAGACAATTTCAGCTAAAAAGCTGTCTCAATTATGAGACAGCTTTTTTTGTTTTAGCAAATATCAGACTGTTATCATATAATTGTCTGACATATCAACAAACTAACATAAATAAATGCAATCGTTTCCATAAAAAAGCCATTATCAAGAGCTTCAACACACTAAGTATAATAAGGTGATAACTAACAAATTTGGGCTGTCAGACAGATAGAATAAGAAAGTTCGATTCACTGAACAAAACCAAATTTAAACTGTACTTTTGCATTCAAAATTATTTCGTATTATGGCAAGAAAAGCGAAAATCGTTGCCACCTTAGGCCCCGCCAGTGATAATGTTACTACCATTAATAATCTCATCAAGGCTGGCGTAAATATTTTCAGACTAAATTTTTCCTACGGCACACATGAAAGTCATTACCAAAGCTTTAAACGGATTCGTGAATGTGCTGAAAAACAAGGAAAAGATGTCGCTATCATGCAGGACATCTGCGGCCCTAAAATCAGAATCAAGGGCATGACCGGCATCCATGAAATAAAAAAAGGCGACATACTGAAAATGGCAAAAACGCTGAAAGAAGGAGCCTTCAGCATAACTTATCCGGAATTAATCGACCAGTTGAATGAAGGAGATGAAGTCTATTTTGCTGATGGCACTGTAAAAGCCCGCGTGGAATCAAAGAAAGATGACACCTTGACTTTAAAAGCACTGACAAGAGGCATGTTGCGCGAAGGTAAAGGCGTGAATATTCCCAAAGCAGGAATAAAAATGTCGGCACTAACTGAAAAAGACAAGGAAGATCTGAAGTTTGCAGCGCAGATCGGAATCGACCTTGTAGCCGTTTCTTTCGTGGAAACCAAACAGGACATTCTGGATGCTAAGAAAATTCTTGCGGAAAATAATTCAGACGCATGGGTTATTGCCAAAATTGAAAGAAAATCAGCCCTGAAAAACCTGGACGATATTCTTACTGAAGTGAACGGTCTGATGGTTGCCCGTGGCGATTTGGGGGTTGAAGCAGGAATGTTTGTTCTGCCCGCCCTTCAAAAAGAAATCATCCGCAAAGCGAATGAAAACGCTTTACCGGTCATTACCGCAACCCAAATGTTGACGTCCATGATGCATTCTTCGTCTCCTACCCGTGCAGAGATTTCCGATATTGCCAATGCTCTTTTTGACGGAACCGACGCCGTGATGCTTTCCGATGAAACTGCAGTAGGTGAATTTCCGGTGGAAGCTGTCAAAGTCATGGCACATACATTGCTTACCACGGAAAAAAACTTAATCTACCAGAAAGAAACCAAGTTTTCCAAAGAAGAAGCTTTTGCCCATGCAGCAGCCGAACTTTCACAATTTGTAAAATGCAAAGCCATTGCCAGTATTTCTACTACCGGTGCCATCGTGAGACAGATCTCAAAATTCCGTCCCAAAAAGGATATTCTTGCCATCTCATTCAATGAAAGGCTAAAGAATAAATTAGCATTGGTCTGGGGCGTAAAAAAAACGTTTATTATAACGCAAGATGTCAGTGAAACAAAAATGATATATCAGTTCCTGAAGCAGGTGGACAACAGTGAAGATTATATCATTACCATGGGATCGAAGACAGGTAAACAGGGTACTACAAACATGGTCCGCCTTATTGACTCTGTAGAAAGACAAAAAATCACAAGTCGATATGAATCCTGATAAGCTAACCATCTCATCAGAGTTTTTGAAAATCTAAAATTCAGGATAGCAAAACGCCCACTTATTAAAGTGGGCGTTTTATTTTGTGATTTATTTTTCCCGTACAGAAACAACTTCCTTCCAGGTATAAAAGAAAGCCGGCATCGCCACCAGCAACATAAATATTCCTATCAGTAAATAACCTGGATCAAATGGTAGCTTGCTATCTAAACCAAAAAGCGTTATAATGCCAAAGATGACAAAAAGGATTCCTCCGAAAAACAAGGTTCTCCCGCCGGTATGTGCTCCAACCCGTTTTATTTCCTGTTCACTTAAACGCGTCCAGCGCAGGGCAGCACCAAAAACATAACCAATGATGACAAGCATAATCATGGTTCCTAATCCAAAGACCAAACCAGGAATAAATCCGAGCCATGCATTGTGCATTGCCGGAGCTGCAACTGTATTGACAAACAGTGAAAAACCACCAAACCCAAATCCCGCAATAAACCCATGAATGATTGTCCATCGGGCAGGCGGAGGCCCTGAAGTTTTTTTATCAGCATTTTTATGATGCCTTGTAAACTCTGTCAGTGAAGGTTTCATATCACGCACTTCTTCATGATGGTGCCCGATAAGATGCAGATGTGGATAAAGATTCTTTTTCAGAACCACAGCTCCGGCAACTGACATGGCAACACCTACCACTATATAAACTATGCCGTTGACAGTGGGAGATAATAGAAAAGGAGCCAGCGCCAAATAAGCCACTTCTGAAAGAAGTGCCCGTTGAACTGTAAAAGCTGCCGAGAAATAAAGTCCGGCTTTAATGCCTTCTTTTCCACTTGCGCCAGCTATGGCATAGCTGAAAGTTATGGGCCACGTGTGTTCATCGGGCAGTATCCCGTGCAATAATCCAAATAAAAAGGAATAAAGCACGGCCAGCAAAGGAGTCATACTAAGTACATTCATATCTGGTCTTTCCTAGGGACGAATGTAAGCCCATCCCTGAGCTTGTTTTTTTACCAACTCACTGACGCCTGCCGGAACAATTTCAACAGAGTCCAGCAAAGAATCCTTTTCTATATTTAAATGTCGTAGTGTATTAGCACACACGACAAAACGAACATTCTTTCTCATAAGCTGATCGATTTGAGTTACATAAGAATCAGATTCTTTCAGGAAAGCCATCACACCTCTTGCATTGGCTACCATTTCGATCTCCACATTTTCATGTCCCAGATCTATGATCAGATTTGCAATATTGTTCAGCACAAGCTTTACTCGATTGCTATCATCTTCATCCAGATGAAAAACAACTTGATATTTTTTCATAAATTCCTGCTAATAACTTATCGACAAAGAAATTATTTTATTTCTCCCGTTTCGATTTACCATACTTTTCCTTGGTGAATGAATAGTCAAATTAAAATTATTAAAACAACTTTCACTGAGCTGTGATTATTTCACTGATCAAAAATGAAACCATATTGGACCATTTAACAATAATTAACGTCATGCCAGACGAATAAAAATAGTCTTCATTTAAACATTTACAGCACTTTTAAAAAGTTTCACTGGATGAAACCACTTTTTTTACCTTTGTAGTTAATGATTGAAGCATTTCTGAAATACATCAAAGCAAACAAACTTTGCGAACCGGGAGAAAGGATCCTGCTGGCTGTCAGTGGTGGTGTGGACTCCGTGGTGATGCTTCATTTATTTTCAAAAACTGACTATCCGCTGGCTATCGCCCATTGCAATTTTCAATTAAGAGGTGACGAATCTGACGAAGACGAAACATTTGTCAGAGATCTTGCCAAAAAATATCAGATCCCCGTCTACGTAAAAAAATGCGAAACCAGGGAATATGCTCAGGAAAAAGGCATCAGCATCGAAATGGCAGCCCGCGATCTGCGTTACGACTGGTTCGAAGAAATTTGTAAAACACAAAATTTCAAAAAAGTAGCCATCGCCCACAATCGCAATGATGATGAGGAGACTTTCTTTATCAAACTTTTACGGGGTTCGGGATTAAGTGGTCTCAGAGGAATTCCCCTGCAAAGGGATAAATATTTTCGTCCGGTGATGTTTGCTTCTCGTAAAGAAATACTGGCATACGCAAAGAAAAACAAGCTGACTTTCCGGGAAGATTCCACCAATGCCACGGACGACTATTTGCGTAACCGTGTCCGGCATCATTTTCTACCTTATTACGATAAAAAATTTCCCGGTGGCACAATAGCTCTTCATCACAGTATGGAAAAACTGAAAGAAGAAGAAGTACTTTTCAGACAAATGCTTGACGAAAAAAAGCAAACTCTTTTTTATCAGGAAGAAGAAAATATTTGCATCCGAACCGATGCACTGGCAAAATTTCAGCCACTAAAAATCTGGCTTTTCTATCTGTTGGAAGAATTCGGTTTCAATCGGTCCACCACTGACCAGATAGTAAAAGCAGTAGATTCAGGCTTGACGGGACAACTTTTTTATTCCGAAAAATACACCCTTTTACTCGACAGAGAAAAGCTTATCATTAAAGAGAGTAAAGAAGGTCTTTCAAAGGAATTTCTTATACAAAATTCAGAAGGAGAAATAGAACAGCCTTTTCCGTTGAAATGGGAAGTAATCAAAAACAACAAGGATTTTTCATTTGAGAAAAACCATGATTTTGCCTATTTCGATGCCGACAAAATTCATTTCCCTCTTAAACTGCGTCATTGGCAGGAAGGCGACCGTTTTATTCCCTTTGGGATGAGAGGAAGCAAACTGGTAAGTGATTATTTTATTGACAAAAAGATCAGCAGGTTTGAGAAAGAAAAAATCTGGCTACTGGTTTCTGAGGAGAAAATTTTGTGGATTGCCGGACACCGGGCATCCAACCTTTATCGCGTTAGCAAACAGACCAGAAATATCTTTAAACTTTTCTTAAAATAACAGTTTTTCACTTTTTTACGGGTTTTTACCAGCAATCTTATACTAAGAATAGTTTATTTTTGTTCGAAATTTGATTCAAACCTTTATTTTATTCAGAAAATATATGAAACGTTTGTTGTTTCTTCTTACCGGGTTTCTCCTGCTGACATTTTCTGCATCTGCTCAAATTGAGAACCCCGTAACCTGGATTTATAGCTCAAAACAGGTTTCACCTCAAGAATATGAACTGATTTTTAAAGCATCCATACAAAGGCCCTGGCACCTGTACTCACAGGACATTCCTATGGCACCGCCTGCAACCACTTTTAAATTCGACAAAGACAGTGCTTTTACCTTGCAAGGGAAAGTGGTTGAGAAAGGGAAAGTCATAAAGGAATATGACAAGAATTTCAGAATGGAACTGAAATATTATGACGACAGCGTGACATTTGTTCAAAGCGTAAAATTAAATGCAGTGGGAGCTGTTGTTAAAGGAGCTGTAACTTTTATGAGTTGCAACGACACACAATGTTTACCACCTCAGGATTTAGACTTTTCGCTTACGCTCGGCAAAATAGGTACACCTGAAAAGGCCGTTATTTCAGCCACAAAAACAGACGATGGAAGAAGTAAGATTACCATCGGTGGAAACAAAAAAAGCTTGTGGGGCTTTTTCATCCTTGCATTCCTCGGAGGACTTGTGGCCATTGTGACTCCCTGTGTTTTCCCGATGATCCCTATGACGGTCAGCTTCTTTCTGAAAGAAGGTGAAAGTAAGTCAACCAATAAAATGCAGGCACTTTTGTATGGACTAAGCATTATTATCATATATACTTTGATTGGTTCGGTATTGTCTGTAATTGCTGGCCCTAACATTGCTAACTTCCTGAGCACTCACTGGCTGCCTAATCTGATATTCTTTTTTATCTTCATAATTTTTGCCTTTTCGTTTTTCGGCATGTTCGAAATCACACTGCCGCACTGGATAGTAAACAAGTCTGATCAGAAAGCTGATAAAGGCGGACTAATGGGACCTGTTTTCATGGCATTAACGCTGGTATTGGTTTCTTTCAGCTGCACAGGACCTATTGTGGGAACTATTCTTGTGGAATCAGCCGGAGGTGCTGTTATTAAGCCCATCGTCGGAATGTTTGGTTTTTCGCTGGCATTTGCCCTTCCCTTTACGCTGTTTGCCTTTTTCCCATCATGGCTTTCCAATCTACCCAAATCGGGCGGTTGGCTTAATTCTGTCAAGGTAGTTATGGGATTTCTTGAGCTTGCATTTGGTCTTAAATTCCTCAGTATTGCAGACCAGACCTACCATTGGCATATACTGAACCGGGAAGTTTATCTTGCCCTTTGGATTGTCATCTTTATTTTGCTGGGACTTTATTTGTTAGGGAAACTGAAATTTGCTCACGACTCAGATGTACCATTTATAACGGTTCCCAGACTGGTACTGGCTATAATCACTTTTAGTTTTGTAGTATATATGATTCCAGGGATGTTCGGAGCACCTCTAAAAGCCTTGTCGGGATATTTACCGCCGCGAACCACCATGGACTTTGACCTCAATGCTGTTGTACGACAAAATGTCGAAGAATTCTCAAGCGGATCAGGCACTCAGGCACCTACGGAAGTATGCGCGACACCAAAATACCAAAGCTTTCTGGAGCTTCCTCTCGGTTTAAAAGGATATTTCGACTATGACCAGGCAGTTGCCTGTTCTAAAGAACAAAACAAACCCATATTTATTGATTTCACGGGACACGGTTGTGTGAACTGTCGTGAAATGGAAGCCAATGTCTGGTCAGATCCCAAAGTATTAAAGATCCTGAGAAACAATTATGTTATTCTGGCACTTTACGTGGACGACAAATATGAACTTCCCAAAGACGAATGGATTAAATCAACTTACGATGATAAGTGGAAGAAGACGCTGGGTCAAAAGGATGCTGATTTCCAGATCACAAAATTTGGAGTGAACGCGCAGCCGTTTTATGTGTTAATGGATAACAACGGAAACGTGCTGACACAACCCACAGCTTACGATTTGAATCCGGAACACTTTGTAAAATTCCTGGAAAAAGGGCTGAAAAACTATAAGGATAACAAAAGTTTATTCAATATAAACAATAAATAAAATACTGCTTTTCAAACAATTATAATGAGTTAATAAAATTTAACCCAAACTTTTTCGCAAAAAATGTTGGTTTGAAAGATAATTATTTACATTTGTCCGATTACAATATGACAATGAAACATACCAGATCATATCGCTTTTATTTCTTCTTTTACTTTTACTTTAAAAGTGAAAAGGGATAAAGCATGTGTTGACCTGATATAAAGATATAAGACAATATGATGTTGAGTCCCGAGAGAAATTTCGGGACTCTTTTTTTTTCAAAAATCTGAAGGAAATGATAAAAATTGCAATGCAAGGAGTAAAAGGCGCTTTCCACGAAATCGCAATAGACAAATATTTTGAAGGACACAAATATGAGGCTGTTCCTTGCAGCACTTTTAATGAGTTGTTTGATTCACTCCAGTTTCAAAAAACCCAGTATGGAATGGTTGCTATTGAGAATTCCATTGCAGGCAGCATCTTACCGAATTACACTTTGCTAAAAGAATCTGGTCTGAAGATTCTGGGAGAGGTTTACCTTAGAATTGAACAGCATTTGCTGGCCCTTCCGGGAAGAAAGCTTGAAGACATCAAAAAGGTCTACTCCCACCCCATGGCCATCCAGCAATGTAAAGAGTTCCTTGACCCTTTACGTCACAAGGGAGTGCAAATAGTTGATGCAGAAGACACGGCTTTAAGCGCACAGTGGATCAGCGAAAATAAAAAACCCAAAGCTGCAGCCATTGCCAGCCGCCTGGCTGCCAAGCTTTACAACCTGGATATCATCGCTGAAGGAATCGAAACAAATAAGAAAAACTTTACGAGATTTCTGGTCATTTCCAGCAGAAAAAACTATCAAAGAAGTCGCAACGGAAAAGTGATCAACAAGTCATCGATCTATTTCATCCTGCCCCACGAGCAGGGACGACTTTCACAGGTTTTGTCGGTACTTGCTTTTTACAAAGTCGACCTTACCAAAATACAGTCATTACCAATTGTGGGACGTGAATGGGAATACCTGTTTTATGTGGATCTGAACTTTGACGATTACGAAAATTACAAACGGGCAATCAGCGCAATAAGACCTTTAATCAGTGAATTAAAAATTTTGGGAGAATATGAGAAAGGAGACAAATATTATGAAAATTAAAGCGGCAGACCGATTGCAGAGCGTGAGCGAATACTATTTTTCGCGAAAGCTTAAGGAAATTGCAGACATGAATGCACAGGGCCTTGATGTCATTAATCTGGGTATTGGTAGCCCTGATATGGCTCCTTCGCAAAATACAGTGGAAACGCTTGTCAGCGAAAGCAGAAAAAAAGACACCCACGCATATCAAAGTTATGTGGGAATTCCTGCACTTCGCGAAGCTTTTGCACAATGGTATCAGAAATATTTCCATGTCTCGCTGAATCCTGGTTTTGAAATCCTCCCTTTGATGGGTTCCAAGGAAGGTATCATGCATATTTCCATGGCCTTTTTAAATCCCGGCGACGGTGTATTGGTTCCTAATCCCGGTTACCCTGCTTATGCAGCTGTTTCCCGACTGGTAGGTGCCGATATCAAATTCTATGAACTGAAAGAAGAAAATGCCTGGCTTCCCGATTTAGAAGTGCTCCAAAATATGGATTTATCCGAGGTAAAACTGATGTGGGTCAATTATCCCAACATGCCTACAGGAGCAAAGGCTACCAAAAAGCTTTTTCAGGATTTGATTGACTTCGGACACAAAAACAACATTTTGATCATCAATGATAATCCCTACAGTTTCATTCTGAATGAAGAACATTTGAGTCTGCTCAGCATTCCGGAGGCAATGGAAGTTGCTCTGGAAATGAATTCCCTGAGCAAATCACACAACATGGCCGGATGGCGTGTGGGGATGGTGGCCGGACATCAAGAATACATTCAGTCTGTTTTGAAAGTAAAAAGCAACATGGATTCCGGTATGTTCAAGCCTTTGCAAATGGCGGCTGCCCAGGCATTAAAAGAAGAGGAAGACTGGTTTGCCGGAATAAACAAAGTTTATAAAGCAAGACAGAAGCACATCTTTAACATGCTGGATCATCTGGAGTGTTCTTATGATCCCAATCAGACCGGCATGTTCGTTTGGGCAAAAATACCGGCTCATTGCAAAGGTTCTGAAAATTTCTCTGACAAGGTATTGAAGGAAAGTTTAGTCTTTATGACACCCGGATTCATTTTCGGAAGTGGTGGTGAAGATTACATCCGCCTGTCGCTTTGCGCAGAAGAAGAACGGTTGAAAGAAGCTGAATCAAGGATTAAAAAATCATTTTCAAAAACAGAAAAGGCATTTCAGACAACAAATTAAAATGAAAGAAGAAAACAAAAATACAGGAATGAAAGTTTGTGTTGTAGGCATCGGATTGATTGGCGGCTCTCTGGCGCTAGACCTGAAAAAACGAGAGTTTGCCGAAGTCGTTATTGGAGTTGACAACAACATGCAACATGCAAACATAGCCAAGCTCAGCAAACTGGTGGACAAAACAACTACGTTGGAAAACGGGGTTGCCCAGTCTGACCTGATTGTACTGGCCACACCCATTGATGTGACTAAAAAACTGCTTCCAGAAGTACTGGATCTGTGCACCGGAACACAAAAAGTGGTTACAGATGTGGGATCAACCAAAGCAGGCCTTGCCGAAGCCATAAAAAATCATCCGAACCGCAAGCAATATGTAGCTTCGCATCCGATGGCCGGGACCGAATTTTCTGGTCCTCTGGCCGCCATCAGCAGGTTGTTCGATTACAAAACAGCCATCATCTGCGACCACCGTGACAGTTCACTTCAGGCGCTTTCTGTTGTGAAACGGATGTATGAAACACTCCATATGAAAGTCATTTACATGAACGCCCATGAACATGATGTGAGTGCCGCTTATGTTTCGCACATTTCCCACCTCACTTCTTTCGCTCTGTCGCTGGCCGTGCTGGAAAAAGAAAAAGACGAAAAACGCATTCTGGATCTTGCCAGTGGTGGTTTTGCTTCCACAGTGCGGCTTGCAAAAAGTTCCGCTGAAATGTGGGTGCCGGTTTTTGATCAGAATTCTGATTACGTTCTGGAAGTACTGGACACCTATATCAATAAATTAATGCTCTTCAAAATCGCCATAAAGAAAAAGGACCATCAACAGCTTAAAGATTTAATTCACGAATCCAATAAAATTCAAAAAATACTTTAAACATTACGATCATGACCATTCAAGCAGATATAAAGTCTCTTTCCCAGTGGGAAGAATACCACAACAGGCCGCTGGTAATTGCAGGCCCGTGCAGTGCAGAATCAGAAAAGCAAGTGATGGAAACCGCCATCGGTTTAAAAGAAACCGGGAAAGTGGATATTTACCGTGCCGGGATCTGGAAGCCGCGAACCAGGCCTAACTCTTTTGAAGGGGTTGGTTCCAAAGGACTGCCGTGGCTTAAAAAAGTGAAGCAGGAAACCGGGCTCCCCATCACCATTGAAGTAGCCAACACAAAACATGTGTACGAAGCTCTGAAATTCGGTGTTGACATTCTCTGGATCGGGGCCCGCACCACTGCCAATCCTTTTGCCATGCAGGAAATCGCTCACGCCATCAAAGGGGCTGACATCGGCGTTCTGATAAAAAATCCCGTGAACCCGGACCTGGAACTCTGGGTGGGGGCCATCGAACGTATTGCCAACGCCGGAATCAGTAAAATCGGTTTGGTACACCGCGGTTTTTCCACTTATGAAAAAAGCTTGTACAGAAACCTTCCAATGTGGCAGATCCCTATCGAGATGAAAAGCCGTTTACCTGAAATCCCCATGATCAACGACCCGAGCCATATTGGCGGAGCAGCCGAACTGTTGCAGGATATCTCGCAAAGAGCTATGGATTTGAATTATGACGGACTGATGATCGAATCACATTGTAATCCTAAAGAAGCCTGGAGTGATGCCAAACAACAGATCACGCCAAAAGAACTGGGAGAATTGCTGAGCAATCTGATTTTGCGCGATCCGATTCCGCACGATAAAGCACAGATGAATACGCTTGAGGAACTCCGCCAGAAAATCGACTGGCTCGACGACCAGTTGCTGGACATTATCGAAAGCCGGATGCAAATCGTTAAATCTATCGGGGAGTACAAAAAGAAAAACAACATCAGTGTTTTACAGAACTCCAGATGGGAAGACATTATTTACAAAAGCATCGAAAAGGGAGCGAAAAAAGGATTGAGCCGTCAGTTCATCAACGATGCTTTTAAAGCCATTCACCAGGAATCCATCAACCATCAGATGGAAATCATGAACGGGAAAAAAGAATAATGGAAAATATTTAAATCAAACAGTCCCGATGTAAAGTGCGCGCCCCCTTACGCCGTTGAGCACTGTTGATTGATCAAAGTGGATTTGCATTTCCGTTGCAAACTGCTTTTTAAAATTCTTGTAATCGCTTTTTTCAAGAAATTCCAAAAACCGGGCAATAGGTTCCGTCGGTCCATAATAATCATGGATAACAACCTGTTGCCTGGCAACTCTTTTCATTTCCTGCAACACTTTCGAACGCTTTTCTACTTTCATTCCGTGTAACACGAAAGTCGCAGTGACAATGTCGAAAGAGTTATCCTCAAAATGCGACAGATTTTCTCCATGCTGCAACACAAAATGCACACCGGGATGTTTTTGCCTTGCGATTTTCAGCATTTTCTCTGTAAAATCGGCACCGGCCACTTTTTGAAGATCATATTTCTGCAATTGTGTAAGCCAGGCTCCGGTTCCGCAACCCACGTCCAGAACTGATTTCCCTTTTAAAGAAATTTGCCCGTTCAGCACATCGGCCATTTTTTTAAAATCTTCGTGTGTACCCTTATCTATGATTCCATAGACTGGCGCAATGAGATTAAAAATAAAACGAGCCCTTTTTTCCTCATCTTTCGAAAAATAACTGATCATTCCCATAAGGGCAAAATTACGATTTTCTTTACCGGATATTTCACAAAAAGACCAATTACCTGGTGTGTTTGCAACGTGCGACAAGATAATCGGACTTCCGTTTCCGGCTCATTTTTTCATTCTCCACTCTTAAACATTCGTTTTCTCTAGGAATCTTTTATTTCGACGCATAAAAAACAAATGGCCTTACAGACCGTTTAAGATAACAAAGGAAGAAAGTAATTCATGAAAAGAATATTCTTAATAATTTTTACCTTCTTAAGTATTAATCTTTATTCGCAAACAAATAACGATCCCGTCGTGTACTGGAGTAAAAATACCAGGCTCAGGTGGAGTGATTTTAAAGGGAAAGCCCCGGAATCTTTCAGAAATGAATCTGCATCATCTTTTATTGAAATCCATGCCAGGGGAATATGGAAGCATCACATTCCAAATTACAAAGTATCTGTTCTTTTTATAAAGTCGAAGTCCTGGGCCAGGGACACTTCCAGATCTTTATTAGATCACGAACAACTCCATTTTGACATTGGGGAATTATATGCCAGAGAAATAAAAAAGACTCTTATGGAGTTAAAAGAGCAAGGAGATACTGTTATGAAGGATTATTCACAGGTTTTGAATGCTTATTATAAAGGGTGTAAACAATATAATATTCTGTACGACAAAGAAACCGACCACGGAATCTATAATCGCGAGCAGAAGGAATGGGAAAATCGGGTATCAAAAGAATTGACCCAGCTAAAGAAATATAATACCCCTTAGTCCCCAGGCTAACTTCTTTTTAAATTACAATCCTTTTACAATTGCTAATGCTTTTTTAACATGTTCATCAGGCGAGATGTGATCCGTTTCTGACGAAAATGTGGCTACAATGATGCCTTTTTTATTAATAACAAATGTAGTTCTTGGAATAAAACCGTGTGTGACCAACTTCCCGTGCACATCCTTAACCCCGGGCTGGGGAGGTATTAAAGCCAGGCCAAAGGTCGCAGCAATTTTGCCTTCCGGATCGGAAGCTACCGGGAACTTGCCTGCACAATAATCCGGATCAGTAGAGAATGAATTCAGACGCTGAATATCATCTGCAGATACACCGATGATGGTAGCTCCCGCTGCTGTAAATTTATTCTTGAGTGCAGCGAAGGTATGCGCCTCCAAATCACAGCCACCTGTGTAAGCAGCCGGGAAGAAGTAGACCACAACGGGTCCCTTGGCCAAGGCTGTTTTTAATGAAAACTCAAATTCATGTCCGGCCTGGGTGGCCTTAGCAGTAAACATGGGGGCTGAAGCTCCCTTTGACAACATCCTCGATTGGGCAAAGCCTGATACAGTAAAGAAGAGACTAAAACCGAGGACTAAAACCGAGAAAAAACTATATTTCTTAAACATAACTGATTATTAAATTTATTTGTGACTTTGCATCAAAAATACAATAATCGGAATGTGAAGTCAAATAGATTTAGCAATCCCGATGAGTATAGAATTGAAAATATATTGACCGGGATGATTGAAGTAGTTATTCTTCATTGATATTCTGATAAAAACCGCAACCTGCCTGCAGGCAAGTAAACCGCCCCACTCATAGTCCTGCAC
>JACZJI010000017.1 GCA_014860665.1 Bacteroidales bacterium
AACTCATTCCAATCGGTATTGATACTCTTGCACCAACAAATGGTTTAACAGAAATACTCAGATGACGAGCCCTGCTGCTGTGCTTAAATATAATATCACCAACACCATCGAAATGAATTATCTTTTCTGACATAATTTTAACAAATCTTTTTTTGGATTTAATTAGTGTGAAATATAATCAAAAGAGATTATTGCGTAGGAAATATTAAAAATAGGCTGTCTCAATAGCCACAAATTGTCAGGCTGAACTTGTCGAAGTCTGACAATTTGAATTAGAATCACCATACGACAGATGTAGGGTGACAGAAATAATTATTTATGAGACAGCCTCTGGTGATTAGAATGCTAGATTTTTTTCGAACTATCCTTTCAAACAATTGTAGGGAATTTGTTTCTCTTCATAATGATTACCTTAGTAGTATCATTTTCTTAGTCTGATTCAACGAACCAGCCTGCAATCTGTAGAAATAAATCCCACTTGCTAAACCAGAAGCATCAATAGTTAATTCGTAAAATCCGGCATCTTTTTCTTCGTTAACAAGAGTTGAAACTTCACCGCCAAGGATATCATAAATCTTGAGAACAACGGTGCTTCTTGAGGGCACAGAATATCGTATAGTGGTAGAAGGATTAAATGGGTTCGGATAATTCTGTGAAAGCGAATACTCTGTCGGAATCATATTAGCAATTTGTTCATCGTCAATGTTTGTGGGAGAACTTACAAAAAAGTTCCAAGTTGCTGATACGGTTGAGAGGTTTCCATCGCTTGCAGTTACATTCCATTGATAAGAATTACCCGGCTGCAGAGTTCCTGAACCATTGAATTGTGTAGTTGTATCACTTAAACCTGCAATTGTTGTATCAACACCGGAACCGAATATTCTTAACGAATAAGTAATCGGATCATTATCAGGATCAGTTGAGGAATTCCAATGAAAAGAAATAGGACTGCTAATCGAAACAGTGTCGTTGTCAGCTGGTGCAATCAGAACAGGTGCCGAAGGAGGCAGGTTAGATCCGCCTGAAGTAATTTGAATCTGCAAACCATTAGTGAGATATTGTGCCTGCGCAGAAACATTATTGGAAAGATTTATTTGTGCAAACTGACCTGTGCGGCTGCCGTAACTCATGATTGTAAACACATCACCAATCTGTGGTAAAAAAGCATTCGTAAATTGAATATCTAGCGTTCCGTCTAATTGTGCCTGTTGTGTTACAGCAAGGCTATCTCTTTCACTGCCGACAACATAACCGCCGATTTCGATATTCAATGATGCGTTTGAAGTTTGAGGATAGTTACCACTAATTCTTAAAATACCTGGAGATAATCCCGGAGCTACTGTTCCGTTATTAATAAATCTGTTTCCGGTAGGAGTTGTTACTGTTCCAATACCTCTAATCTCTGCAGTTAAATTATTATTTAGTGTGTCACTGAAGCTTAACGTACCTGTTAAAACAGAGATTGTCCCATTGTTTGAAAATGGTGAGGCTATTGTTGCTGAACCTGTTTCGGTACTTCTTATAAATGTACCATTGTTAACTATAGTCCCGTTTGTATTTCCTACTGATATATTAGTCTGAACCTCCATAGTGCCATTA
>JACZJI010000018.1 GCA_014860665.1 Bacteroidales bacterium
TTTTTATAGTAAGGATGTTCTATAGAAACGGACGTCATTGCGATGAACCCGGGGAAGGATTTCGGGTAAGCGTGAAGAAGCAATCTCTTTATCAGGAACGTTTGATGTTTTAAATGAGATTGCTTTCCCGTAAGATCGGGACAGACTGTCGGTCACCTCCTCGTAATGACGGCGTGTCAGCCATCCAAAATCCGGCGGGCATCTTCTTTGTCATCCTCAACGTAGTGAAGGATCTAAATATGCATGAGATTCTTCGCGTTGCTCAGAAGGACAAAAGAGAATGAAAAATGAAGAATGAAGAATGAAGAATGAAAAATGAAGAATGAAGAATGAAGAATGAAAAATGAAAAATGAAAAATTTTTCCTCCAATCTCAACATGTGCGACAGCCTTCCAAAATCCGGCGGCATCTTCTTTGTCATCCTCAATGTAGTGAAGGATCTAAACATGCATGAGATTCTTCGCGTTGCTACCTATGACAACTTTGTTGTAAATATTTTTTTATAGTAAGGATGTTCTATAGAAACGGACGTCATTGCGATGAACCCGGGGAAGGATTTCGGGTAAGCGTGAAGAAGCAATCTCTTTATCAGGAACGTTTGATGTTTTAAATGAGACTGCTTTCCCGTAAGATCGGGACAGACTGTCGGTCACCTCCTCGTAATGACGGTGCGGCAGCCATCCAAAATCCGGCGGGCATCTTCTTTGTCATCCTCAACGTAGTGAAGGATCTAAACAGGCATTAGCAACGCATTCCTATTCAAACAATTTGCAATTATCCGGTAAATAAATCCGCAAGGGTTACGAACGGGTGCGAGTAAGGGAACTTAGTCACATTATAACCAGGCCTATCCTTTACACGAATTTTCCTTCGCTGTTTGTGTTTTCAATCCTGATAAATTTGTTGACTGAGGCAATGTAGCGTTCCAAAACCCCAGATCAGATCAATAGCGCTGATACCGATAATTTCTCTGTCCGGAAAGCAACCGGCCAGAATGTTTAAGGCAATCCTGTCGTTTGGATCGTTAAAAACAGGTACTAAAACAGCTCCATTGATAATCAAAAAATTAGCATAACTTGCCGGGATACGGATGTTTTCAAAAATCAACTTTTGCGGCATGGGCAGCTCTACTATATTGGGCGATTTGCCATTTTCCAGCTTAGCAAGTTTCAGGCGTTTCAGGTTGTCTTCCAGTGGCTTGTAGTTCGCATCTTTTTTATCCGGTTCAACTACCGTTACTATAGTATCTGCATTCACAAACCGGCAAAGGTCATCAATATGCCCATGCGTATCATCGCCCTGAATACCATTACCCAGCCAAATCACATTCGTTACACCAAGATACTCCTTAAATACAGCTTCATAATCAGCTTTGGTAAACCCGGGATTTCTAACCTGTATATCCGGATGCAATAAACACTCTTCAGCCGCTAATAAAGAACCTTTACCATTTACATCTATGGCTCCCCCTTCCAACACTACGGGATTACCTTTGTAGGAAGCCACAGAAAGAGGTATTCCTAATGTCTCTGACACAACAGCCGGCACCTGTTTATCTAAATGATAGTTTTTATACTTTGCCCAACCATTAAAATTGAAATTGACAGCCTCCGGCTTTCCGTTATCTGACTCAACAATTATTGGTCCGGCGTCCCGCATCCAGCTCCTGTTTGTCTTCTGTATAATGTAAGTAACTTTACCGGTATCAACATCTGCCCTTTCGAGCATAGCAGAAACCTTTTGCTTCAGAGATGCGTTGGCAACTATGAGGTAGACTGTTTCATACAGCGCTATTTTCTTTATAAGTTCCACGAATGCCCATTGGATCGTGTGATATTTTCCGGGCCAATCTTTACCATTATCAGGAAAACACAGTAAAATTCCTCTCTGCTTCTCCCATTCTGCCGGGAATCTACGGTTATTAATCATCGTATTATTAGTCTATTGCTCTTTTGGTAATATCACCGTAAAAATCAATTCTTCTGTCTCTGAAAAAAGGCCAGTTCTGTCGAACATTTTCCTGAAGGTCCAGATTAACTTCAGCTATAAGAATCTCTTCCTTGTCGTGGGAGGCTTGTGCCAATATTTCTCCTTGTGGTCCGGCAATAAATGATGCACCCCAAAATTCTATGCCATTTGTATTTGGCAGGTATTTCTCCAGGCCAATTCTGTTGGCAGCAGCAACATAAGTACCATTAGCCACAGCATGCCCTTTCATCACATTCATCCAGGCACCATATTGATTAGCTCCATACTCGGCTTTCTCGGCAGGATGCCAGCCAATTGCCGTTGGATAAAACAAAACTTCAGCACCTTGCAATGCGGTTAACCGGGCAGCTTCCGGATACCATTGATCCCAACATATTAATGTGCCAATTTTCCCTTTTTGCGTTTGGATTGTCTTGAAACCTAAATCTCCGGGGGTAAAGTAAAACTTTTCATAATAATATGGATCGTCCGGAATATGCATCTTTCTGTAAAGTCCCGCTTCTGTTCCATCAACATCTATAATATAGGCACTGTTGTGATAAACGCCTGCCATCCTCTTTTCGAAAAAAGGCACGATAATCACAACGCCCAGTGCTTTAGCCAATTTACTGAAAGCCTGAAAAGAAGTGCTATAAAGTGGTTCTGCTAAAGCAAAATTGTTCACGTCTTCGCTTTGACAAAAATAATGGCTGCTATACAATTCCGGCAAGCAAATAACCTCCGCCCCCTGTTTGGCTGCTTTGGTTACCCAATCGCTGCACTTTGCCAGATTATTAGCGGGGGTATCATTCAGATTAAGTTGTACAACTGCAATATTATAAGCTCTTTTCATAAACGTGTTTTAAAATCATTTCTATTGAGATCCAGTTTTTGTTTGTTGATAATTTGGTGCTACCGTACCCGGCTATGAGCAGTCCCGGTTTATCGGGAAGAACCTCCTAAATAGGATCAGTTCGTCGGGCAAAAAGCCTGTTTCTTAGAAGCAATATTCCAGTAGCGCCGCTCTTTCCATCAAATTATTTAACAATGGATAAAATTATAGAATTTATCGGAATTGATGTATCAAAAGATACATTGGATTAAACCTTGTAAACAAATTGTTTATGATAATTTTTTATTTTAGGATACAACTGAAAGCCCCAAATTATTTATTGGAGATGATGTCTGAATGCCGGTATTGCAGCCGGGCTGCTTTCCAACACTTGTAACGCGTGACATTTTTTTGTCCTCCTGAACGTAGTGAAGGATCTAAACTCGCATGTGATTCTTCAAGTTGCTGCCAATAACAATTATAAAGTGTGCGGCCCCCCTTCTTGTCTCTTGTCTCTTGTTTCTTCCAACGCCGGGTACCGGGGTTACTGCTAGTCACGTCTTGCAGGCTTTGGGATTCGTATTATTTCATTCCCAAAACCTAAAACCTAAAACCCAAAACCTAAAACCTATACCTTACACCCCCTCTAACCTTGTTCCCTCAGTCAACGTTGATATGCGACTATATAAAGTTCAGGTTCCGGAAACTCAATGCCGACACCTTGAGGTATCAACGACAATACCTTCGGGTATTAAAACTGATGTTAAAAGAGTCGACACTGATACCCTCGGATATTAATGACGACACCCCGGGGTATCAACGACGATACCTTGGGGTATTAAATTTCATGTTAAAAGAGTCAACGGCGATACCTTTGGGTATTAATGACAATACCCTGGGGTATCAACAACGATACCTTCGGGTATTAAATTTGATATTAAAAAAGTCAACGCTGATACCTTTGGGTATTAACACTGATACCTTACAAACCTCTGAAAACCGCAAGCACTATGCCATTTGGTTTGCTTACAGCTCCACTGGCACGCGTTTGTAACGCGTGACATTTTTTTGTCCTCCTGAACATAGTGAAGGATCTAAACTCGCATGTGATTCTTCAAGTTGCTGCCAATAACAATTATAAAGTGTGCGGCTTCCCCCCTTCTTGCCTCTTTTATCTTGTTTCTTGTTTCTTGCCTCTTGTTTCTTCCAACGCTGGGTACTGGGTTCGGCAATGATTAAATTTCGTTCCCAAAACCCAGAACCTAGAACCTTGAACAATTTGCTATACTTAACGTTTATTTCTTCTTTATGTCCTTTTTATAGTTTTTCAGCATCTTCCCGAAATCCTTGTCCTTTTTTCGACGTTCTGCCACCGACGATTCAAAATGGGATTTCTCCCGCTCCATTTTCAGATAGTTCTCGTAAGAACTTTTGTCTATCTCTCCGTTTTCAAGGGCTTTAAGCACCGCACACCCGGTTTCTTTGGTATGGGTACAATCCTTGAATTTACAATGTTGTGCAAAGCTGAATATTTTATCGAAGGTCGATTCCAGACCGTCAGCTGCATCCACGATTCCCACTTCTTTCATCCCGGGATTGTCAATGAGGATTCCTCCGCTTTCCAATACAATCAATTCCCTGTGGCTTGTAACGTGCCGGCCTTTACCGGTGCTTTGGCTGATGGAATCTGTTCTCATCAGGGTTTTTCCGGAGAGATTATTCAGCAAAGTGGATTTCCCGACACCGGAAGAACCCAGCATGCAAAAGGTCTTACCTTTTTCCAGGATCATTTTTAATGCTTCATATCCGTCCCGGGTTTCATTGCTGACGGGGTAAACCGGAATATTACCCAACCGCTGACTGATCCTTCCGGTGATTTCAGTTATGGCCTCTTGGCTTATTAAATCTGTTTTCGTTAGCACGACAACCGGATTTACCTTTGATGCATAACAGATCGTAAGGTATCGCTGCAGCCGGTTGATGTTAAAATCCCGGTCGACGGCCTGCACCAAAAGGGCATCATCGATATTGGTGGCAATGATCTGAATTTCTCCGAACTGCCCCACCGCCTGTCTGGAAATAACAGAGGACCGGGGCAGTATCTTATGAATGACCGAGAAATCAGCATCATAAATTGTCAGTGCCACCCAATCACCCACTGCGGGAAAATCTTCACGGCTCTTTGCCGCAAACCGCAAATTACCGGTAATCTCGGCTTCAAACTCTCCTTTTTCAGTTTTGACAATATATCTTTCCTTATGCTCCGAAACGACCCTTCCGATCTCAAAGCCCTTAAGGTTATTGTCAAGCCTGAACTTTTCAAGTTTCTCATTGTATCCAAAATCTTCCGGTTTCATAGTTAGATTTTTTAAAAAAGCGTCTTTTTAGTATCAGGCAGAATGGTTGGGTATTTTGAAGCTGTTTCCTGTCAGGCTGCTGCAATTTTCTATAAAGGTACTCATCTTATTGTTAGCACCTTTCACCAAATGATCTTTATTTGTTGTTAGGTATTCTTGCTTTATGCTCAGCTGCCAGTTCGGTGTTTGGGCAGGCAATCTCTTTGATAAGTTTTGGTTTAATCATTGTTTATGATTGGCAAGGTGCTTTTCTGTATATGGTAGATATTTAGTGCATATTATTCGGATAAAATAATTCTTTCTTCTCTCATCATTATTAACCCTTTTTTCAAAGCAAAATCAATTCCCATTTTCATCGCCTGTTCAACATTTCCACCTAAACGCGCATAGCCAAATACTTTAGCCACTTCTCTAATTAAATCAACTTCGGGAAGGCTAATCTGATTCGTCAGCACATCTTTAATACCACAAAATATCTCTTCTTTAGCTAAATCTTCAGCACTTCGTTTTTGTTCATCATCTTCTGGGATTCTATATATGTCGTATTCTTCCGGCTTCTGATTTTCCTTCCAATAAAATAAGGTTTCATTTTGGATTGTATGTTTTAATTCTAAACGAGAATAAATGGAAGATAAATATTCGTTTAACCTAACTCCCAATCGGGAAATACCCCAAGCATTCAAAATGCGTCTTGATAAAAGTGAATGGCTAATGGGGGCCTCCTCTTCTATTACCTGATTAATTTGTCTAATAATCTTTGGTTGAATTCGCAAATCGAAAAATTCATCTGAAAAATTAAGAATTGATTTTTCAAGAATGCATGTTTTATATTTACTGTAATTTTTGGTTGGCTGTATTACTTCCTGAGTTATTCCTTTCAATTTAACATCTGCAAATTCTTTTCTTTTTGTTTCACCAGACTCAATAGTTACTTCAGGTTCCTTGAATTCTTTCTTTTGAACTTCTGCATCTTTAATTGCATCGATGATATCTTGAATAACTTTTTGAGGGTTATCCCACCAATCAGGGGACCACAGTTTATAAATATTCCAGCCTAACCTTTTCAAAACATCCGGTTGAACAACCTCCCGATCTTTTGCTGTCTTGGCCGCCCGATAGTGATTACCATCAGTCAATATACCTAAAATGTATTCAGAAGAATTTAAAGGATTAACTATCCCTATATCAATTCGATAACCAGAGCTACCAATGTTTGTTCGTACTTTGTACCCCAATTTCTGAATTTCATTGGCAACCATCTTTTCAAAAAACATTGGAATTACTTTTTTTGCATTTTCTTTTTGAGGCAAGGCTATTTTTCCTTTTTCTGAATATTCAAGAAATGCTTTAATCTCAGCAACACCTTCCGAAGAAGTTCTTGAAATATCAATTTGTTCAGAGCGTAATGTCGAAAATACTTTCATTTCGTATCTGGCTCTTGAAATTGCAACATTTAATCTTCTCCCGCCACCTTCTCGGTTTAATGGTCCAAAATTCAGATATATTTTCCCGTTTTGGTCAGGCCCGTAACCGACGGAAAAAAGAATTACATCCCGTTCATCGCCTTGAACGTTTTCTAAATTTTTAATAAAAACTGGTTCTGAAGATTCCATCGCTACCTTTTCCAAATCCGGCTTCTTTTTAAATGCTTCGTTTAACAAATCTTCAATTAAGTCTTGCTGTACCGAGCTAAACGTTACAATTCCAATGCTTCTTTGCGAAAGTATAGGGTCGGCAAGGCGTTTTAAAACTTCAGAAACAATTGCCTTCGCTTCAAAACTATTTTGACGTGTTTTTCCCCGATCGTAAAATCCTGGTACAAAAACATTATTAACTTTTGTTGCAATATCATCAGGAGAAGGGAATGTCAATAATTTATTTTCGTAGTAGTTTGAATTGCTAAATGCTATCAAACTCTCATGTCTGCTGCGATAATGCCACAATAAATGTTTTGATGGCATCGATAAACCAAGGCAATCATCAAGAATACTTTCTAAATCTTCCCTTTCAGCATTTTCTTCATCATAATGATTAGTAGAGAAAAAACTCGTCGGCGGCATTTGTTTAGGATCACCAACTACAATAACATTTTGTCCTCTCGCAATTGCGCCCACCGCCTCACTAGTCGGCATCTGAGAAGCTTCATCGAAAATAACCAAATCAAACTTTGATTTATCAACTTCAAAATACTGTGCGACAGAAATTGGGCTCATTAACATACAAGGGCACACCCTTGGTAATAGATTAGGTATCAAATCAAACAACTTACGAATTGACATCCCGTGAGCCTTACTTCTGATCGCACGCTGAAGGATTCCGATTTCTGAACTATTTGAAGCTTCTACTGTAAAAGATGGAATTTTAGATGCCAATTTTGCGAATAGTTCAGCTTTTGTAAGTTCTTCAAAATATTTACTTTGTTCCTGGAATTTCTTGATTTTCCCCTCAAATAATTTTCCATTAAACACGGACAATCTTGAATCATTTGAAATAATAAATTCAGAAAACTGTTTAAAACACGATTTTTTGAAGGATGTTAATACTTCTTCATTTTTAAGTAATCCATTAGAATACGCAGCAACAACAGGAAAAATATCCGCTTCAATTACTTTTTCTTTAATACGATTCCAGCTTGTCCAATCGCGCAGAGAATCGAGATTTATTAACCATTTCGCAGCATTTTGTTGCCAAAATTCAGTCCAGCCATTAGAATTATCTTGTTCTGAATTGAAATCAATTTTTAATAAATCAATCAGGCTCCCTTCTATCTTTTGCTGTTCTTCTGTATAGGTTAAATAACTTGCAATTATTTTTCCTTTCGTGTTTATAAATGTACGACTTCCATCGGATAACAGACTTGCCAGGTTACTTCTGATTTCATCTACTTTTGCAACGTCTTCTATTATTTTTTGAAGAATTCGGTTTATTTGCAAACTCGAATTGCAGATTTGTATAACTGTTGGCCACTTACTATTACCATTATTCCATAAAAAATCAAGGTTGTTGGATAAAATTGTTGCATTTTCATCTAAATGCTCTTGTTCCTTCTGGTATAGAATTATTTTCTCTAAATATTCAACAACTTTGCTTTTATCAATTTTCCCTTTCTTTGAAAATGGCCGAAGTGCTTTTAATATTTTACTTTGCCCTAATAGTTTCGGTAATAGCCATTTTTGAGTTACGGCGTTCCATTGTACTAAATTTGTTTCAGCATTATAATCTAAGATGCCTTTAGTGAAATTGTCAAGCAAATCGTCACGATGACTATCTCTCTTTTCTCCGTGACCTGCTATTTCTATAATTTGTCCCAGAATTCTTTCAGGATGTTCTACACTAATTAGCGGTTCTGGAGAATCGGGTAAGGTATTTATTATGTGACTAAGGCTAGTCAAATTTTCGGTTTTTTCCTTATCAAATTCAGTTGTGTCAATCAGAAGTAATTCACACAATTGCTTTTGATTTTGAAGCTTTTTATTTAGTACTTCAACATATTTTAAAATTAGTTCCTGAGCTGTTGCTTTGTTTTGTTGGTTATATATTGTAGTTGTAATTTGTTTTAAAGGATGATTGTAAGGATGACCACACAACGTTCCGGCATTTTGTAGTTCTTCAACTAAATCGGATAATTCTACAAATTTTTCATGGTTCAATTCTGCTATGAATTTATCTTCAAATTGAATCTCATCGGACGCACTACTCAGTTCCGCATAACCCGTAAAAGAATCATATAAAGAAAAACCAAAATGATGCTTTTTATGCAAGGCTTCCACATACTCATCTAATTCTAATCTCTGGTTATGAAGTCTTTCAGCTTCTGTCGCAAATTCGAGAGGGGAAGATTTCCTTATAATTTCTGTTGTTTTTCTAAGTTGTTCAATAACATTAGACTTTTTTGATTTGTTGGAATGTAGTTCCAAACAAAAAGGGTCAAGCCCAATTTCTGCCAAACGTTTTTGCACAACTGTAAGGGCTGCCATTTTTTCGGCAACAAAAAGGACCTTTTTTCCTTGATATAGTGCATTAGCGACAATATTAGTTATTGTTTGCGATTTTCCCGTTCCTGGAGGTCCGTGAAGGACAAAACTTTGATCCTGGGTTGCAGCAGTAATTGCTTCCAGCTGAGTTGAATCGGCACTTATTGGTAACACAATTTCTGAAGGATAGTACTTTCTATCTAGATCAATTTCTGGGGTCACTTCTTCAGATTTCCATTCCAGTTTTCCTGAAACCAAGCTGCTAACAATTTTATTTTCTGTAAGTTTATCGGCATTATTGTGGATATCATTCCACATAATGAATTTGCTAAACGAGAATATTCCAAGAAATGCATGCTCTTCCACGTCCCATCTTGCCTGTGACATTATTCCCCTGCGGACAATGCTGAAAATTTTAACTACATCTACGCCACTGTCATCACGTGGAAGCTCCTCTAAACCATTGATAGTAATATCAAAGTCCTGTCTAAGCATCTCCAGTAGTGTAATGTTCATTAAAGTTTCTTCTTCCCTGCTCCGAATAACGTATCCTTTTTGCGCAGATTTTCGGACTATCTCAATTGGTAAAAGCAAAATAGGGGCATAACGGGCCAATTCACTATTAGGTGTTTCATACCATTTTAAAAAACCCAATGCAAGATACAAGGTATTTGCACCATTTTCCTCCAATGACATGCGGGAAGCCCGATAAAGCTTTGTTAATGCTAATTTTAATTCTGACTCCGTTAAATAAGTGCGAAGTCGTTTGTGTGTAAGGTCAGAATTTAATAATTCAACAACATGATCTGACATGTTTATTGTCTGGTAAACCCCTGAAATTTTGTTTGGATTAAACCACTCATCTGGTTTTGTTAACACCTGAAATTCATCGCCATCTGCAAGTGCATCTTCAAATGCACTAAGATTAACAGAAAATAATTGAATTGTACTTTGAGTAATTCTTAGATTCAGAAGATTATTCCGGAGGCTTAAATCCAACAACTTCCTCTCCCAAAGCTTTTGTTTGGTAAACTGTGTTGATTCGGATATCTCAACGGTTGCATTTCCAGTAATACTATCTGGTTCCTGGCTTTCCCTTGTAGAAGTTTTTTTTTCTTCAATAATTTCCCATCCTTCGGAAGTTTTTATCCTTTGCGGAAGCGGTTTTATCCCACTGAACCTCGCTCTTTTAATA